>CAMYMO010000015.1 GCA_947259425.1 uncultured Ectothiorhodospiraceae bacterium
CCAGAATTTTTCACCTGTTTGTTCTGCTACGACAATTGCTTCCTGTAAGCATGTTTTGGCCCGCTCAAGTTTATTTGCCTTCAAGCAGGCATCTGCTTCAATTGACAACTGTAGTGTTTGACTTAAATTAGCCCCAGCACCACGGTAGTTTTGCAGGCCAGTTGAAATCGAATTTAAGCCTTCACCGGTATCACCTTTACAGGCCTGGGCCCAGCCTGCAATGACGGAACCGAGTGTTACCCAGAAAAAACCGCGTTCTAAGGATAATGAAATAACCTCATTAGCTAGACTGGCGGCGCTATCAACCTGGCGTAACATGTAATGTAACCAGGCTGAAAAATTCAATGCATAGGCAATACTAAAAGGGTGTTCTATTGTTCGCGCAAGCGCTATTGCATCATTACTTTTTCTTAATGCCTGTTCAGGTTTGCCCATCAACCAGAGCACTAACCCCATATAGACAAGGTTGCCAACACTGCTATCCTGACCACAAATATATGTGAAAGCACGATCACGATCAGGCGCATCCAACTGTTCAGCATGCAGCATGTAGTCATAGGCCTTGTTTACATCACCACTAAAATATTCGGTCAGGCCAAGTGCAACGGTTGCCTCCAGTTGCATAAGTGCATTATCTTTATTCTTAGCCGTGGTTAACATTGTTTGCGCGCTGTCTCTGGCCTCATCCAATTCAGCACAGACAACATAGAAGGCATATAACCCCCATAAAATCTGGTATTGTTCAGGTATATCGCCCATTTTTTTAGAAAGTTCACTGGCACGATGGTAAACGGTTTTAACTTCATGCGATGCATAACCCGAGGTCGCACAAAAAGCCGCGCCGACTGATGCACACAAGCGTAATTCGCGTAACCAATTTTCTTCAGTTTCAGGTAGAGATTTTAGTAAGGCCATCCCATTATTAAAGTGGCTAATGGCTTCTACATTGGCGGATTGCTGTAACGCTTGTTGTTCTGCCTGTAACCACCAATCAATAGCCTGTTCGGTTTGTCCCGCTTCTGTATAATGATGAGCAAGGTACTCCGGGCGTTCGCGTACAATATCTGGATAATCTTTTTCAAGTATTTGAGCAAATATTTTATGTACGCCTTGACGGCGACTCTTGAGCATCGATGACATTGCAGCATCGTGAATTAAAGCATGCCTAAATATGTAAAGACTTTCTGTACCAAAGCCACGCTGCGACAATAATTCTGCTTCAATAAGCTGATTAATCTGTGCTTGTAACAACTCCGGTTTTAAGTTAGAAATGGACAATAACATTTCAAAGCTGAATTCACGCCCGATAATAGAAGCCAATTGAGCTACTTCTTTTGCCTGGCCTAAACTATCAAGTCGAGCATTTAACAAGTCTTGTAAAGTTGAAGGAATGCTTAAGCTTGCTAGGTTGCCAATTAATTGGAAATCGCCATTAATCTCTTTAACCATATTGGAATTAATTACCATTTTGGTTAACTCTTCAACAAACAGTGGCACGCCGTCCGTTTTAGTTACAATCTCATCTATTAGTACTTGTGGTAATCTTCGGTTATTGGTTAGTCGATTAACCATTGAAATAATTTCTGAACGATTCAAATGCGTCAAGTTAAACTGCACTAAGTTTGAACGCGTATACCAGGGTATGTCGAAGCTTGGCCGACACGTTAAAAAAACAAATATTTTATGCGCTTGTTCCTGCAGGATAAGCATATCAAGAAATTCAAGTGTCGATGGATCGAGCCAGTGTAAGTCTTCTACAACAAATAATAAGGGGCGTTCCTGTGATAATTTTTGAAGTAACTCGAACACCATTTCCAGTGTTCTTCTCTTTTTAAAATCGGCTGGTAATTCAGGCTCAATATAATCATTAGTTAATGGTAGATTCAGTAGAGATGCAAACAGTGGAATATAGTCGTTTAACTGGAAATTATATTTTGCTAATAATGTTTCCATTTTTCTAAAACGTTCTGCAGTAGAATCACTTGCCGCAAACTCAAAGGTGTTTTGTAACATCTCAATAATAGGGCGCAGCACACTTGTTTCAGAAAAAGCTTTACCATTTGCGCAAAGGTAATGATGGCTGGAATTATCTAATTGGTCGATAAATGCCTGCATTAATCGTGATTTACCAACGCCACCTTCACCTTTTAACAACACAACCTGGCCACCACCATCGGTCACCTTATTCCACAAAAGCGATAGCTGTTCTATTTCATTTTCGCGGCCAACAATGGGTAATAAGACACCCTGACGAAGTGCTACATCAATTCGATCCCGGGCGTTGTTTTCTTTGATAACTTGATAGATATCAACCGGCTGATTTATACCTTTAAGAGTATGTTGTCCCAGAGGGGCTGTTTCAAAAAAACCGTGAGTTAAATTATGAGTAGTATCAGAAATACAAATACTATTTAGTTTTGCAATATTTTGTAAACGCGCAGCAATATTAGGTGTTTTCCCCAGCGCTAATTGTTCGCGTTGTTCACCGCTTCCAATTTCACCAGTAACAACGAGACCGGTATGAATTCCGATGCGAATAGATAAAGAAATATTTTTCGGCTCCAACTCTTTATTTAGCTTTTTAATTGCATCAATACAGCCAAGTGCACTATACACTGCGCGACGCGGATCATCTTCGTGAGCACGTGGATAACAGAAGTAGACGAGAATACCATCGCCTAAATATTGTGCGATATAACCAGAATAATGATTAATAACATCTGCACAAGAATTTTGATATTTCTGAATAATAGAGTGGAGCTCTTCAGGATCCAGTGTGTCTGAAAGTACAGTAGAATCCGCTAAATCACAGAACATTACCGTAAGTTGTCTTCTCTCTGCTGAGCCCACAATCTCGTTAGCGACGGGGGTGGGCTCAGCATAGGAAGTATTCGCAACAAACGCCTGTTCATTTAAGTTGTGGCCGCACTTTCCACAGAAATTAAAATCGATAGGATTTGGAAACTCACAACCGGGGCAAATATTTAAAATTTCGCTGCCGCAAGAACCGCAAAACTTCATGCCGTCAGGGTTAGAAAATTGGCAATGTTTACAAATGCTCATGTTGATTGTTTTTCTCGCTGGGTAATGTTTTTTATTGACGGCTGCCCGGGTCGAAGAGTGTGGGCAATTATCAATCACACAGTCAGGTAAAGTTTAGGCTTCTACAAATGCTAGACAATTCTAAACCGAGCTGACAGTGACTTTGTTAGAACCTACTCCAAAGACGAAAATCATCTTAATATCTTGTTTGCCAACCATGTTGGATCCTGGATAGAGTATACATTAAAGTCGCTTTATTCCCATATTCAATAATATGGTTTGCCTGTTAATAAGCTGCCAAAACAGAAAATATCTTAGCATATTTTCGGTCAACAAGATGTAAATCCTATTTCAATCAATCCATACGGGTTTGTCTTTCGATCTGATATACCGCTTTTGTGCCTCAACCACTTTCATTATGATCACTCCCTGCTGTTTTAGTGTCGACAAGCAGGAGTCCATTCTTTGCCCAGTGTGAGCACGGATACAGATGTAACCCACAAACAAGTATCGATATTTACTTAATCGGCAATTTGTAGGCAGAGTAAGGCTTTACGCTGCTCCATCAGTAGGAAAATATTCCTCGTAAACCAATTTTAACGTCTCCACACTGATATTTCATTGCTTTACCATCCAGAGTTTTCTGAATTCCAGTACCCTGGCAAAAAAATTACAAAAATCAATAATTTATCTGGTCGGATTTCGTTTTTGTTTTAGTCCGACTGGCTAATAAATTATTGAATTCATTTCATATTTTATTTACAGAAAAAGCCAAATTAGCCGATATAACAACCAATTAGTAAGGCTCATAAAGGGAGCCAACAGATTATGAATACCTGGAGTAAGAAGATGTTGAACAATCTATCAATCGGTTTGAGAATCGGAATAGCATTTGGTGTGGTTTTAATTATTACTGTTGGAGTGATTACTCCAGTTTCAATCAATAATCTCCAGCAGACCATATCAACAGCCGAGGACAGGGAACTTCAGAGTTTGTTTAAAAATGTCAAGGCTTCGATAAAATCTGAAAGCCGTTTAGCTGAGGCTTTGAGTGTTATGGTTGCGAACATACCTGATGTACAAAAAGCGATGGCGGCAGAGGATCGTGAAGCATTGGCAGAAATGCTTGTTCCATCGTTTAAAGTTATGAAGAAGGAATATGGTGTCAGGCAATTTCAATTTCATAAGCCACCGGCATTTTCCTTTTTGCGTGTCCACAAACCTAAAAAATTCGGTGATGATTTATCATCTTTTCGTAAAACCGTTGTTCAAACCAATTCAGATCAGAAAACGATTGGTGGTATTGAAAAAGGTGTAGCGGGAATCGGTGTGCGTGGTGTGGTACCGATGTATTATGATTCAAAACATTCGGGCTCTGTTGAATTTGGTATGTCATTTGGGCAGCCGTTTTTTGAAAATTTTAAAAAGCTATACAACATTGATTTAAGTTTGTACGTAGTTAATGGAGGCGAATTTAAAAAATTTGCCTCGACCATGGAAAATCCGTTGATTTCTGCAGATCAACTTTCCGATATTTATTCAGGAGAAGAGATTTCTTTTCAGTCAACGCATCATGATAAGCCAGTAACCGTGTTTGGTGGCGTGATTACCGATTTCAGTAATAAACCCATTGGGGTACTGGAACTTGTAATGGACCGGACTGAATATGCCAATACGCTCTCATCTTCAACACTTATCAGTTTAGTGGTTGGTGGTTTATGTATTGTGCTTGGTTTGGTTCTGGCCTGGTTAGTGTCTCGAGCCATTGTTCGCCCAATTACACACATTGTCGATGCAATGAATGACATTGCAGAAGGTGAAGGTGATTTAACACGTCGTTTACCTGCGGAAGGGCGGAATGAAATCGCATCATTAGGGAAGGCGTTTAACGAATTTGCCGAGAAGGTTAGATCACTGGTGGTGGATGTATCGGCTTCAACGATGCAGTTATCGAGTGCGACCGAAGAAATGTCAATTATCACTGATGAATCAAATAAGAGTATCAGTATGCAACGAACAGAAATTGATATGGTTGCAACGGCAATGAATGAGATGACCGCAACAGTTCAGGAAGTAGCCAAGAATGCCTCAGCGGCAGCTAACAGTGCGCGTGAAGCTGATCATGAAGCAATAAAAGGTAAACAAGTCGTCAGCGAAAGTGTCAATGCAATTAATGCACTGGCTAATGAGGTGGAACGTGCGTCGGAAGTGATTAACAAACTTGAACAGGATAGTGAAAGCATAGGAACTGTGCTTGATGTTATTCGTGGTATTGCCGAACAAACGAATTTATTAGCACTAAATGCGGCGATTGAGGCCGCGCGTGCTGGCGAACAAGGGCGGGGGTTCGCGGTAGTAGCCGATGAAGTCCGCACACTTGCTTCTCGAACTCAAACCTCTACCCAGGAAATCCAGGAGATGATTGAGCGCCTTCAAAATGGATCACGTGAGGCCGTTACAGTCATGAGTGAAGGACGTGAAAGGGCCGTTGATAGTGTAACC
>CAMYMO010000016.1 GCA_947259425.1 uncultured Ectothiorhodospiraceae bacterium
AACCGGAGACGCAAAACTCTGGGCAATAGTTTCCCAGGCACGCATCATTTCGTATTTATATATCACCCTGATTGCATATGTATTCATTGGTTTGATTTCGCTGTTCTAGTTATTCACAAGGCTGACAAATATTTCTTCGAGTGAAGTCTTGGTCGTATTAACATCTTTTATCAACATACCTGCCTCTCGAATCGCCAGCAGCAACCCATCAATACCGGTCTGGGTGTTATGTGGGTCGTAGGTATAAGTCAATTGGTCACCCTCCGCCGATAACTCCAATGGCATTGATGCCAATGTTTTCGGCAAATTGGTGATTGCTGTTTCGAGTTCAATAATAAGCTGTCGTTTTCCTAATTTATGCATCAAGGCCTGTTTATCATCGACCAATAATAATTCACCCTCGTTGATGATCCCAACTCGATCTGCAATCGCCTCGGCCTCTTCGATATAATGTGTGGTCAGGATAATGGTCACACCCGACTCGCGTAAACGCTGTACTAACGCCCACATGTCTTTACGCAATTCCACATCAACACCCGCTGTGGGCTCATCCAAAAATAACACTACCGGTTCATGAGCAAGGGCTTTTGCGATCAAAACGCGACGCTTCATACCACCCGACAAGGACATCAGCATACCGTTGCGCTTATCCCACAACGATAAATCTTTAAGCACCTGTTCCAGGTAGTTGGCATCTGGTTTTTTACCAAACAATCCCCGACTGAACCGCATGGTATTCCAAAGCTTTTCGAATGCGCCCAGAGTTAACTCCTGCGGCACCAAACCGATCATGCTTCGTGTTATTCGGTAGTCAGACACAATGTCATGCCCTCCCACCGTCACCGAGCCGGAACTGGCATTCACAATACCGCATATAATTGAGATAAGGGTGGTTTTACCGGCCCCATTTGGACCCAGTAGCGCGAGAATTTCACCCTGTTTAATATCCAGGTTCACCTGTTTCAATGCCTGATAACCACCAGCATAGGTCTTGGATAAATTTGATATTGATACAATGGGTTGCATTTGTTCTAGCCTAATTTTTCATGTTATGCCAACTAAGTGAAAGGTAACATAACAAGTTAACTACTGTAATGGGCCTATTCAATTAAGACGTAGCGATTGCGCCGACTTAATGATGCAAAATTGCACCGATTACTCCCGGTTTTGAAAGGGAATAAATAAGTATTCCAGACCATTAAGCTTTATTTCATACAGTATCCCCAGCATGACGCCAAGTTCACCCTTAGGAAAGCCTTGCTTTGCAAACCAAACCACATAGGGTTCAGGTAAATCAATCAGCAATGAACCTTTGTATTTACCAAACGGCATGCGGTAGCCTGCGAGCTTAAGGATTTGCTCAGTCTGTAATGAATACTCGTTATTTTCATCTGCCATATTTATTTTCTTCTGCAACCTGATTACTTCAGTCTTTTAATCATCACGTAATTTAACATCCCTAATCCCACCCATAAAGAAGCTATCATCCACCACTGCCAGAAGGCAAAGCTCAACCAGATGGGAATACCCTTCTCACGCCATGAGGCATCAACCCAGCCGAGCTCGCGTTGGGTCAGGTACAACCATAGTAGTAACATGGTCAGGGACATACTGGCTGAAAACCAGAAACTGCCTGATAGATTGTGTTTTTGCGACATCAGCGCCGAGGCAACTGTATAAACCCAGTCGAAACCGCCCGGAAATTGATGAGCAGCATACAAAAAACCAATCGTCATTGTAAACAGCGCCGCTAAGTACCAATAAAAACATTGATTAAGTTTGTAAGCCATGAAGATCTTTTTTCTCTCGACCAATACGCTCATATTCGGCGATTACCTGGGCACCCAGTAATAAAATAATCGCCGCCACTTCCAGGCTGATGAGGATGACAATGGCCGCGGTAAACGTACCATAGATCACGTTGACCAACGATAAGGTTGAAAAATACCAGACCAAAATATGTCGCGATAACTCCCATAACAGGGCTGCCGTAATCCCCCCGATTAACGCATGTCGCAGCGATATTCGTCCAACAGGCATGACTAAATAAAGTGACGTTAGCAAGATAATTTCACCACTGACACCAAGTAGATAGACAAAAATTATTTCCATCATCCCTTTTGACCATTCATGACTACCTAAATAACCACTAACAAGACTCACCACAAACAAGCCAACGGCCAATAAAAAGATATAAATATAAGGAATAATCGCTGAGATCAAAAAACGGCGACGTTTAATCGAGACCCGATGAAAAAAGATCACTGACATGGCATTTTCCAATGCCGTAAACGCAAATGAGCTAAAAAACAACAGTAACAAAAAACCCAGAAAGCCAATGACCTTCCAGTTTTGTAAAAAGAGATAAATCTGGTTAAGCACTACCTCGGTTTGCCCCGGAGTCACGATCACCAGGTATTCACGTAGCACGCCTAGTAAATCCTCAGTTTCCTTAAACTGCGATAACACCACCAAGATCAGCGCGATCATCGGAATAATAGACAGCAAGGTGTAATAGGCAATGGCGCCGGATAGTAAAAACCCTTGATTTGCACGAAAACCATTAAAAACCTGCTTAATAAACTGCAGCGGTTCACTCAGGACAACTCGTGCACGATCAGAAGGCATAGTCCTCACCGGATTAATAACATTGACATATTGCTTATGATATTAGAAAAGTAGAATTTTCAACAGGGTGTTTATTGTATAAATAATGATGTTTCTTCCATATGTGACGACGACAACTTCCCGACTTCCTAGGCTACGCAAACTGTATTCACGCCAATTCGCTTAGGTAGTCGATGTCTTTTATAATTCCATCATCATCGACCGTCACTAATTCTAATTTATCCTGGTGATGGTTAATAATATTTCGTGCGCCGATATCTTCACTTAATGCCGTTAATTCACCCAGATATCGATGGCTAAAACCAACCGGGTGGCCTCGTTGCTGCTCAAAAACCGGTGCGACAATTTCGGCTCCATCTCGCATTTTTTCTGCTAGCAATATAATTGTTTCAGGTTTTATATACGGCATGTCGGCGAGGACAATTAACCAGCCCTCGGCATTTTCACTGGCACGAACCCCTGTTGAAATACTACTACCGATTCCCGCTTCAGAAAATTCATTGACTATGACTTGCAATCCCAAGGCTTCAAGTTGCGTCGTGTACGGAACCAAGTCCCGGTTAATGACAACAATGGTATCCGGTAGAGCTTTTATCAAAGTTTGTGCCGATGAGATTAACATCGGTGTACCATCTAACACAGGATGAAGCAGTTTATTACCCCCAAAACGTTGGCTCTGACCTGCAGCCAACAAAATGCCAACCGGTAAATTACTCATACCAGGTTGACTGTTTGTTTTTCAGACTGAGTCAAAATATTAAATTGATCAGGAACATGACGTTGTTGGGTAATTTCGGCAAGAATAGACACCGCTATCTCTGGCGGGGTATTACTACCGATGGATAAACCAACCGGTGCATGCAAACGTTGTAACTGAACAGTTGAAACGCCCAAATCCTTTAACCTTTGCCGACGTAAATCACAATTACGCTGTGAACCGATCGCACCAACATAAAACGCAGGCGACTGTAATGCATCAAGCAGGGCCATATCATCCAGCTTAGGATCGTGTGTTAACGCAAGTACAATACTACGCGGTTGTTGAGAATAGTTCTGTACTGCCTCATCCGGCATGATCGTTGTTAACTCAGTTCCTTCGACCTGCCATAGCCGCGTATACTCCTCACGAGGGTCACACACAATCAACCGATAACCCAGCATTAATGCCATTTGCGAAACGTATTGAGAAAGATGACCGGCACCGATCAGTAACATATTCCATTGCGGTCCAAAGGTTTTGCGTACATATTTATTAGTATAAACAAAGTCGCATTCCGCTCTGGCGGTTTCCAGTGAAACTTTACCCGTTTGTAAATCCACATGACGTACTGGTAACGGTTGCTTTTGCATCGCATCAAGCAATTGCCTAAGCTGTTCCTTAACTACAACCGTGTTAGCTAATTTTTCGATAAACAATTCAAGACGGCCGCCACACGGTAACCCAAAACGGGTGGCCTCATCACGATTAACCCCGTAATCAACACGCGTAGGAAAATGGTTACTAAGTTGATCGTTAACATAACGCTCCAGTAAATCTTCTTCAACGCAACCCCCCGATACCGAACCGCTCACCACACCATCAAGACGCATGATCATGAGTGATCCTGGTGGACGCGGGGAGGATCCCCAGGTCTTTAATACTGTCACCAGGATAACGTCATGGCCTTGCTGCAGCCACGCATAAGCCGTTTGGATTACGTCTTGATCGGTTCCGTAACATTGCATCGTTAGCCCGCCTTTAAGTTAGCCCCTTGTAATGGGAAACGGCGTATTCGTTTGCCCGTGGCGGCAAAGATGGCATTCAATACTGCGGGAGCCGCCACAGCAATGGTAGGCTCGCCAATACCACCCCAGAAACCACCGGAAGGCATGACAATCACATCGACCTTGGGCATCTCCTTCATCAGCATTGACGGGTAATTGTGAAAATTGCTTTGCTCGACGGCACCGCCTTTAATTGTACATTCACCATAGAGTAATGCGGATAAGCCATAAACAAAGGAACCTTCTACCTGTGCTTCGATTTGTTGAGGATTTACTGCATAACCGGGATCGGTCGCCGCAACAATGCGATGGATTATCAATTTACCATTCTCATCAACAGAGACTTCTGCACACGCGGCAACATGGCTGGCAAATGCTTTACATACCGCAAGTCCACGGTATCTCCCTTTTGCGGCAGGCTTAGCCCAGCCTGCTTTCTTAGCAACGGCATTCAAAACTGCCAAGCTTTTGGGATGCTTCGCCATTAAGGTCTGTCTAAATACCAATGGGTCTTTATCAGCAGCATAAGCCAGTTCATCGATAAAGGATTCCATATAGATCGCATTTTGGTTGATGTTGACACCGCGCCAGAAACCAGCGGGTACCGGTGGATTACGCATGGCATGATCGACCAGTAAATTCGGTATCGTGTAACTGATAGCATGATCGCCTTTCGCTAACATTCCCTGGAAGGTAAACATGTCGGCACCATTGCTCAT
This sequence comes from uncultured Ectothiorhodospiraceae bacterium, assembly GCA_947259425.1. GTDB lineage: Bacteria > Pseudomonadota > Gammaproteobacteria > UBA6429 > Thiohalophilaceae > SZUA-24. The sequence continues at coordinate 5,112 of CAMYMO010000016.1, forward strand.
CCAGTTCGGATTCACCGAGGCAAGAATCGACTGACCTGATATACGCACATGCAAACCGGTTAAGTTGCCGTTACTATCCAGGCCCCCCATCATTTTACACTTGGTAATCGGATGATAATGGCCATGCGCCATATCTTCTTCTCGCGTCCAGAGCAATTTAATCGGCGTACCCGGTAACTGTTTGGCAATTGCGACTGTCTGTTTTACATAGTCTTGAAACGCGCCTCGACGACCAAAGCCACCGCCTAAATGAATCTTATAGACCTCACATTGGCTAACCGGTAAATCGGCTGCTTCGGCTGCCGCATGTAATGACGCCGTGCCATTTTGAGTTGGACACCAGACTTCGCATTTGTCCCTGGTCCACAGGGCCGTGGCATTCATGGGTTCCATCGTGGCATGGTTCTGAAAAGGATAACGGTAAGT
>CAMYMO010000017.1 GCA_947259425.1 uncultured Ectothiorhodospiraceae bacterium
CCTGCAGTATAATTAACGGCGATGATTTTGTGATTTGTGTCTTGATAGATTCAGTATCGGCTTACGACTCATCACAATTGAATCGTCTTTTATAGCCAACACGGTTAAACGCTTATTGGCCAAATGAGATGGCTTTTAAGTTAATTTCGGATGAATCACCGTCATCGTCAATCTTTAATATTTTTACGGGTAGGTAGTTCAACTCTGGCGCACACCAGATGAAAAATTGGGTTTTATTTCGAATTTTATTGCTGACGAGTTTGATCGTATCCAGTGTTTTAAACGGTGTAGTAAGTTCAGTTTTTGTTACCACCTTCAATGAATAAGAATCGACTCGTTTTTTATCAGCGATAATATAGGTGACAGATTGTTTGTTGTCCTGTAAATCACGCATGAGTTGGATCTGAAAACTGAGAAGGTCATGTGTGCCGGTTTTAAGTGGATACGACTTATTTGTGTAATCATTGCGAATATCGCCACTTTCCCAGTCGAAAATTATATTATGTTTTTTCTCTTTTTTGCCGCCATGCTGGTGGTAGCGATAAGATAATGGCTGATAGCTATTGGCGTGTTGTTGAATGGTACTGGTTTCGTTAATGGTGTCTTTAACCAACATCCGGATAATCCCTTTGCCTTTCGTCGCTGAACGATATTCCCAGGTGCCGTTGTTTTGTAACTTGAATGTTCGTAGTGCATCACCAAGATACATATCATTATGGGTGACTTCATAAGTAATCGTGAACCCCGATTTTAAGATGCCGGCATGACCCGTTGTCGATACGATGGCTAAAATAACACCAATAATAGTCAGGTGTAGCTGGGGTGATATTCTGCTGGATAATCTATTTAACATGTTGTGTAGAACCTTATTTGTCAGCTTAGTTCAGTATAAGTCGTGGTTACTGGAAAGTATTGGCTAGTTGGTAGAGTAAAGCATAGCGTTGCTGAACGTAACCTGACTGGAGTTAATAGGCCTAAACCATTACGGCTTGTATTAAGGATGCTTGCCGTAATCGTTAGCGACTATTTTGTGCTAAGTAAACTTTTAATGTTGAAGAGACGTACAATAAATTATTTTATTAGCGGGCGGCAAACCTTTACCGTATCGATTCAGAAGCAACGCTAAGACATGATTTGGCATGCTTAGCCGTTTGCAAACTTTTTTCAGTTAGATCGAGATGAATGGTTCCGATCTTGACCTGTACTTCATATTTCAAAGGTAATCGCCGCGCATCGTTGGAAACCCATAAGATGATAAAGCCTTCATCTTCGGCTTCGGTTACATTTTTGCGCATGACATTAACTTTAGTCGTTGAAATTTCCTGTTCACCGACATTTAATATCTCTTCACCCATTATTTCAATGCGGTACTCATTAATTTCATCTTTATGAAAAACGTTAAATGTTTGCTGGTCATGTTCAGTTTTGTTATACCATCGCGCCGAATATAACATCGCTAATGGATCGATTAAGCTGCTAAGCTGATCAATTTCAATCGATTTATCGTAAACAAGAAAATTATGTTCATTTTCTATTTTTGGCAGGTAATTAAAATAGGCCGGGACTGGTTTATCACCATCTTTTTCCCAATACGGTGCGGGCGGTTCTTCTTTTACATCGAACGGATTCAGGTATTCTTCTTCTTCGCCATGTACATCTATTTCAGGGAAAATCATTTGTCTTTGTCGGAAAAGATCAATCGTATTTGCTTGCCAATCTAACCACTGCACATTGTATTCTTCATCTGTGCCTTTGCCGATTTCCTCGACCAAATAAATTTTTGCAAGATCAGCGCTAACCTTGCTTCGCCATTTATATCGGTATGGGTGAAGTGACTCTGAAAATGAATAATTTTCCGTGCTAAGTTTCATCTCGAGCTGACAAATTGGATTTCCTTCGAAATCTTCACTTTGTGTTTTACTGATAAATACGACATCGGCCAGTTCTTTCCAGATAAATAATGAGATAAATCCACTGTATTTAAGTTTGTAGGTGAGATAATCGGAGTGGCCGGTATTATTGTTGTGTAATCTCCATTTATCGAACGTCTTCTCCTTTGCGATTACAGTATTAACTGTCAGGGTCAGTATCGTAACGATAAGAATTTTAAAGGATGAATTGACGATCATATCTAAACCAATGATGGATAATCTTGTTCCTAAACATGCTTCAAAAAATGTGACTAGAAACCAATAACGAAATTTAATATCCCATTAGCTGCCTTTGCGTGACTTATAAAGGACACCCAGCTTTATGGGAGCATGTTAAATTGTTGTTGTGCATAGCTAATCGGTTGCTGGTTATAATAAACCACGCCATGGCTAAATGTCACCTCGCCGGCGGCGATACGTCGAATCGATTCTGGAAAAATTTTATGTTCAACTTGATGAACACGATCAGCGAGTGTCAACGCATCATCGTCGGCTAATACCGGCACGCGGGCCTGTAATATGACCGGACCGCTGTCTAATTCCGGGATGACATAATGTACGGTTGCGCCATGTTCGGATTCGCCCGCATCGAGCACACGTTGATGAGTGTTTAGACCTTGATAGTTTGGTAACAATGAAGGATGAATATTAATCATGCGGCCAAGGTAATGCTCGACAAAGGGGTCACTTAAGATGCGCATAAACCCAGCGAGTACGACCAGCTCAGGTTTTTCCTGATCAATGCTTTGCATCAGTGCCTGATCAAAGTCCTCACGTGATTCAAATAGCTGGTGGTCAACCACCTTTGTTTTGATGTTTGCTTTGGCGGCACGTTGTAAACCGGCTGCATCCGCCCGGTTGCTGATGACACAGGCGATGTGGGCATTCAGTCGACCGCATTCAATTTCATCAATGATGGCCTGCAGGTTGCTACCATTGCCTGAAATGAGGACAACCAGTTTAATCGGTGCAGTCATTATGTTTACTGAATAACGACCTGGGGTGCCCCATCATGTGCCTCGATCTGTCCAATCAGGCCTGCCTTGAATTCATCATTTGCAAAATGGGCGAGGGTGGTCTCGACATCGTTTTGATCAACGATTAAAGCCATACCGATACCACAGTTGAAGGTGCGGTACATTTCTTCCTCAGCGACCTGACCCTTTTCCTGTAACCAGTTAAAGACTTCGGGTATTTGCCAGCTGTCTTTATCTATGATGGCCTGGGTTTGATCGGGTAACACGCGTGGGATGTTTTCCAGCAGGCCACCACCAGTGATGTGTGCCAGGGCGTGGACTTTGATCTTGTCAAATAAGGCTAACAGCGGTTTTACGTAGATTTGGGTTGGGGTCAGTAATGCCTTGCCTAAAGGTTGGCCATGGAAGTCCTGATTTAGATCCGCATTGGCGTGTTCAATAATCTTTCGAATCAATGAGTAGCCATTAGAATGAGGTCCATTAGAGCTGAGACCAATAATCGCCTGACCGGCCGTGACACTTTGGCCGTCAATGACTTTGGGTTTATCGACGGCACCGACACAGAAGCCCGCCAGGTCATAATCCCCCTCGGAATACATGCCCGGCATCTCAGCCGTTTCACCGCCAATCAACGCGGCCCCGGAGATTTCACAGCCCCTGGCAATTCCGGCAATGACATCGGCGGCAACATCGATACTGAGTTTGCCGGTGGCGTAGTAATCTAGAAAAAATAAGGGTTCGGCACCTTGTACGATAAGATCGTTGACACACATCGCGACCAGATCGATGCCAACCGTGTCATGAATGCCCAGTTGTAACGCTAATTTGAGTTTGGTACCGACCCCATCCGTTCCGGCCACCAACACAGGTGTTTGGTATTTGCTGAGATCTAGCTCGAAAAGGGCACCAAATCCGCCTAAGTTGCCCATAACCTCAGGTCGAAGGGTCTTTTTAGTGAGAGGTTTGATTCGTTCTATTAACGCATTTCCTGCATCGATATCAACACCGGCATCTCGATAGCTTAAGCCGGACGGTTCAGTTTTTTGATGCGACACTCACAACTCCTCTAATTAGCACCTTTTTTGTGCTTCGACAGTAGGTAATAATAGGGTAGTTTAACAATTTGCCGTCAAGCAGGGAATCCACAGGTGCATAATAGTAAAAATAACCGTTTCCACATCATCGCTCAATCACTGAGCCTTTTAATTCTTTGTTGCAGCTTTGGCGTCAGCCCAATGGTGCAGGCGGATGCCGTCAAAGACTTATATGAAACCCGCGTTTGGGTGGCGAGCCAGGCTAAAAAAGAACGCAGTGAGGCACTCCAGCAGGCCTTTATGGAAATCCTGGTGCGAGTGTCAGGCCGAGTCGATATCGCCCAGTCGACCGATTACCCCAATATCCAAACCGCGATCGAAATGGCGACCCGTTATGCACAACAATATCGCTATTTGAAATACACGCCCAAAGGGAAATCTCGTGCGCCTAAAGGTAAAAAGCTGATCCTCTGGGTTCGTTTTGATGAGGCCGCGGTATCGAGTTTATTACGTAAAAATAATATTCCAGTCTGGGGTAAAACGCGGCCATCCACGCTGGTCTGGTTGGTCATTGATAATCGCGGTCAACGCGAGCTTATTGGCAATAACTCCCAACACAAGGCCAGAACGATTTTAATTCGACAGGCGCGGCATCGTGGCGTACCGTTGCGCTTACCATTACTTGACCTAAAAGATCGTTCAGCTCTGCGCACCAGTGATGTCTGGGGTAATTTTGAGTCAACCATCATGAAGGCTTCGACACGCTATCAAACCGAAGCGGTACTGGTTGGACGAGTTTTTCAAAGTTATGGCGGTCATTGGAATGCACGTTGGTCATTGTATGCCGATAGTCGTCGTACGGATTATTCGCTCTCAGGGACCAGCATTGAAGAGGTTTTGCGTCCGGGAATTGATTCAACGGCGGAGGCCCTGGCCTCACGCTATGCCTCTGTCGGTTTATCTGATACCAGCGCGGTAATCGTTCAGGTTAAAGATATCAAAAACTTTAGTGATTATAATCGGGTCGTTAACTATCTAACGAAATTATCAAACGTCAGTTCGGTGCACCCCTTTCAACTGGCAGCGAATACCACCATTTTTCGTTTAACCACACCTGCCGGTCGTTTAGGTGTGGCGCGGGCGATTGCCCTGGGGCATACCCTGGTGACGGAGCCGGTGTCGACCGTACCGATCCCAAAACTACCCGGTGAAGAAACACAACAAGAAGCGAATGATCCTAAACCCATTGTACCGGACCTTATATATAGACTCATCCCGTGAGATTTATTCCAAATATAATCAGCTTCTTAAGAATATTGTTGGTGGTACCAACGGTATATCTGTTGGCGAATGAGCAATATAGCCATGCCTTGCTACTGTTCTTTATTGCCGGTCTCTCCGACGGTCTGGATGGATTTTTAGCACGTCGATATGGTTGGACATCACGCCTGGGCAGTTTTTTAGATCCAATGGGCGACAAACTGTTAATGACGGCAAGTTATTTTATGCTGGGTTGGCTTGAGCGTTTACCAGTTTGGTTAGTGAGTGTCGTGATCGGTCGGGACATCGTGATCGTGCTCGG
>CAMYMO010000018.1 GCA_947259425.1 uncultured Ectothiorhodospiraceae bacterium
GTGCGCCATTAGCACCACCGCGCATATCGGAACCGCGGAAGGTCGAGGCCGATGCCCATGCCGTTGTTACCAGCGCTGACACGCTCAGACCAGAGTCGAGAATTTTCGACTTCAGTTTGGCGATATCCTTCGCACCGATTAATTTATGGTTAGCAGCGGGGATGGGGTCCTGCCATTTATACACGTCTTTCGGGATCTCTGCGCCGACATAACGTGCACGGGGGCCCAGGTCACGATGCGTCAGTTTGAACCAGGCTTTAGCAAAGGCCTGATCAAATGCTTTAGGACTCTTCAGAAAACGCTCGGTAATTTTGCGAAACCCCGGATCTTTTTTCAACGCGATGTCGGTGGTAAACATGATCGGCGCATGTCGTTTATCCTTGATGTGGGCATCCGGCACCATGGTTGCTGCAGATTTATCGGTCGGAATCCACTGGTGAGCACCGGCCGGGCTCTGGGTCAGTTTCCATTCGAAACGCATCAGGTTATCCAGGTACAAAATCGACCAGGCCGTTGGTGTCTGCGTCCAGGCACCTTCCAGACCACTGGTCATGGTGTCTTCTGCATTGCCTTTGCCACATTTGTTCTTCCAGCCGAAACCTTGCTCTTCGATACCGGCCGCTGCAGGTTCTGCACCAACACAGTCAGCGGACTTGGCACCATGGGCTTTACCCAGGGTATGTCCACCCGCGACCAGCGCCACGATCTCTTCATCATTCATCGCCATGCGGCCAAACGATTCACGCATATCTTTGGCAGCCGCCAACGGATCATTGTTACCATTCGGGCCTTCCGGGTTGACGTAGATCAGACCCATTTGCACCGCGGCCAGTGGTTTTTCTAACTTGCCATCTTTATAGCGCTCAGCATTAGCAAGCCATTTGGTCTCTGAGCCCCAGTACACCAGGTCTGCTTCCCAGTCGTCTGCACGACCACCGGCAAAACCCAGGGTTTCAAACCCCATCGACTCCAGAGCAACATTACCCGCCAGGATCATCAGGTCAGCCCAGGAGACATTGCGACCGTATTTCTGTTTGACAGGCCAGAGTATTCGGCGCGCCTTATCGAGATTGGCATTATCCGGCCAACTGTTTTGTGGCTCATAGCGTATCTGGCCACCATCGGCACCGCCGCGACCATCATAGATACGGTAGGTACCTGCACTGTGCCAGGCAGATCGGATCATTAGTCCGCCATAGTGTCCCCAGTCTGCCGGCCACCAGTCTTGTGATGTGGTCAGGGTTTTTTCGATGTCTGCCTTCAGGGCTTTCATATCAACACTTGCAAAGGCCTTGGCATAATCGAAATCTTTACCATAAGGATTTGATGAATGATCATGTGCACGCAGTTGATTCAGGTTGAGTTTTTCCGGCCACCAAAATTGATTTGATTTTGCCTTAGCATCTGCAAAAGCGGTCGCCGTCGAAAAGAATAGTGACATCGACACCGCTAAGGCCGTTAGGCTTGATTTGGTTTGTTTACGCATTGATATACCTCCTTCTTATATAAGGATATAAGTAGCTTGATGGATAACCTGTTTTGACTCAGGTTTAGTGGGTGGTTTACAAATACTTGCAACGCTAATTCAAACTCAGCCTCTACGATTGAGTGCGGTTACGATCGTATAAAAAGCAAGGTTTTAATAAAGCAGTTGGCCTTCACTCTCAACCATGGATACCGAGACAAAGCCGGATATCCAGGCTTACTATTAATAAAGTGATTAGCTGAAGTATTGAACCACGGCCGGGAATATCGTTTATTTTTTTTGAAAAAGACAATCGTTTATTTATATCTGATTAATAGGAATTACCAATAATCAAAAATTGCTTATCAAGTTTGAAGTGCAGGCTCGATCGCATTGGTGGTCTGAGTTTTTAAAGGTAGTTTATAAAAAAGAGTAAAGGTATTTTGAGCCGTTTGATTGAAAAAATATTTTAGACGACGGTGATCTTTGATCTTTTCAAATCCAGCAAATTCACCTCGCCCTAATTTGAGCGCAAAGTAACAGCAGGTATTAAGCGTTAAAGTGTTCGTTTCCGACTTGCTGATTGGAAAGCGGCCGGTTATCCGGCCGCTTTTGTTCACCGTGCAAAATAATATTAACTATGATGGCCGTGCTTATATTCCCTATGTTCATAACCATGATGACCTTTCGAATTTTTCATTTTCTCAAGTTGCTCCTTGGTTAACACTTTGTGAAACTCGTTACGCATTTGAGCACGCAAGATGATTTTATCTGTTTTCAGATCGCCGATTTGTTGCGCAAGTTGCTTAACTTTTGCTTGATCAATAGTATCGGCATGCATTGTTTCGCGTAATTGTTTGCGGTTATCTCTCATCTTGTCTCGCAGTGCTTCCACCTTCGGGTGATAGCTATCGCGAATACTGCGTACTTGTTTTTCCTGTTCTTCATTAAGCTCCAGGCGTTCGATCATATATTCCATTCGTTTACCAAATTTCTTGCCATATTTTTCACAGGATTTACCCGAGTAACCATATCGTTCATCATGGTCGTCTCGTTCGTAGCGATCATCGTCATAGCGATCATCATCTGCATTGGCGACTGCAAAACCACCCAGTGCCAGGCTGCTGACCAGTAATGTCGTTGCAATTATATTCATAACTATTTCCTCTCGGTTGTAGACTTTGGTCTAGTCTGTTTCAATGATGGATACAGCTTATACTGACCGCATGTCAATGTGGGTCATCGCGATGTAAGGATATGTAAATGTATGTAAAGACAGCAGCCTAATGCTATTTCACCGTTTTATACTTGTGGCATAGTAATCACTATTCGTTTAGCAAAGGAAATATTGTTTTAATGAACCGAGTACTGCTTGCAGATGATGATGTGGAACTGGCAGATATGTTGGTCGAATACCTTAGCCAGGAAGGGTTCGAGGTGGACACGGTGCATGATGGCAAAAGTGCATTGGATAAGGCCATCAATGATCACTACGAGCTTATTATCCTTGATGTGATGATGCCGGAACTCAATGGCTTCGACGTGCTGCGCCAGTTGCGCACCCATTCCCAGGTACCGGTACTGATGCTGACCGCGAGAGGCGAGGATGTCGACAGCATCGTTGGACTAGAAATCGGCGCTGATGATTACCTGGCGAAACCGTGCAACCCGCGCGTTCTGGTTGCACACATGCGCGCTATATTACGACGCAGTGAACCTGCCACAACAACACCCTCGATGACCGATAAGCTGACCATTGGTGACCTCGAAATTCAAAGAGGCGCGCGTCGTGTGTTACTTGAGAATCAAGCGGTCACGATGACCAGTACCGAATACCGTGTACTGGAAGTGTTGCTGGAAGAAGCGGGTCGTGTTGTCTCAAAACAAGATCTGTCAGAACGTGCGCTGGGGCGTGAGCTCAGTCCCTATGATCGTAGTCTGGATATGCATGTTAGTAATCTACGTAAAAAACTTGGCCCACTAACCAATGGTGAAGAACGAATACAAACCATTCGTGGTGTTGGTTACCAGTATACTTATCTATCCGCAGGTCAATGATGTGAAAAGTCTGTTCTGGAAAATCTTTGTCTCGTTTTGGCTGGCCCTGATCCTGTTTGCGGGGTTAACCTTATGGACGACTTCGCATTATCTTGAAAAAGTCCGCAGCGACATTGCGACCGAGCAGCCACGAAATAAAACGGCTGAATACATTAGGCAGGCACGAGAGATTGCACGAGAGGGTGACATTAATGCGTTACGCCAGTGGTTAATGCAACTGGACAGAGGCGAAGCCATCCCGTTTCTGTTTCTCGATGAAAATGCCAACGACCTGCTCGAGCGAACGGTTCCTTTGCGTATACAACAACACGTGCTCAGACTGGAACGCAGGCATCGCTATGATGATGATGATGAGCATGAAGAAGATGGACACCGGCGTCCGCATCATCGTCCTATCATTATTAATGGCCAGCGTTTTCGCCTAATGCCCGATTTCCAAAGGGTCACCCTCACTCGTGTACTAAATAGACCAAGAGTAATTGCCCATCCTATCCTGATCGCTGCCTTGATCAGCGCGATTATCTGTTTGCTGCTGGCCCGTTATCTGACATCACCCATTGGTCGTTTGCGACAGGCCACGCAAAAACTGGCAGCGGGTGATCTAAGCCAGCGTGTTTCACCCTCGATGGGTAAACGCAAGGATGAAATTGTGGATCTGGCCAATGACTTTGATTACATGGCAGGACAACTACAGACTCTGATTAACTCGCACAAACAACTATTACGCGATGCATCCCATGAGTTACGTTCACCGCTTGCGCGCTTACAGGTGGCACTCGGACTGGCACGTCAGCGTGGTGATGATAAAACAGCTTCAGAGTTAGATCGCATTGAACGTGAGGCAGAAAGACTTAACGAACTCATTGGCCAACTGTTAAGCTTGGCGAGATTTGAAACCAACACGGCCGAAATCGAGCGAACACCAATAGAACTTGAGACACTCCTCGAGCAAATCGTCAATGACGCGGCCTATGAGGCACGTGCTAAACACCGTGATGTTAAAATCATTCACAGTATGCCCGTTACCCTAAAAGGTAACAGTATGTTGTTAAGCAGTGCACTGGAAAATGTCGTGCGCAACGCTATTCGGTATACCGCCGAAGCGACGGCGGTTGAGGTTTCGTTGTTAGATGATCATCAAAAACCCAACTGGATTGTGATTAAGATACGTGACTATGGGCCAGGCATACCTGAACCAATGCTGGCCTCTATCTTTGAACCTTTTGTTCGTGTTGGCGAGGCGCGTGATCGTCTGAGTGGTGGATATGGTTTGGGGTTGGCGATTGCCAAACGTGCCGTGTCGCTACACGGAGGGGAAATGAGCGCTCTCAATGAAGATGAAGGTTTGAGTATTGTCATTCGCTTACCGGTGGGTGAGTCATAACCCAGCATACTAATTTATTATTATATGCAGAGAAAATATGGTTAGCACCTGGAAATGAACAGATTCTTATGGATGAAACCAGAAAACTGGAAGAGAACTTTTTTTCGATATCAAAACACAAAGTTAATAAATTGTATGTGTTCCAAATAATCATTGTTGTTCTATCATAGTTCTGAAAATATGCTGACTTGCACAGAAGACTCGAACGCTGTGCACGTAACCATAATTTGGCCAGCTAGCTAGTATCGTTATTGCCTCGTTTTAATATTTAAGCTCATGACTTTGCCCTGCTCTTACGCAAAAGTCTCATTGCTTACTGTCCAAAATGCTTACGAAAAGCTAGATATAGAATCGTCTAAGCTGAGCAACTCCTTTGACGTGATTTAGATCAATGATCATTACCTTTCTCACTTTTATGATGAATCCGAGATAGAAATACCAATGTGATGCGGCTAATCTTATATTTTATTCCCCAATGGAAGGAAAGAAAAATGAAGCATAGAAACTTCACTCATGTACTTGCAGTATTACTTTGTACGGGTAGCCTGCTTGTTTCCCCAGCCCCCATCTCTGGGTAGTGGGAGCTCGATTCCGACAGCAGACTTGA
>CAMYMO010000019.1 GCA_947259425.1 uncultured Ectothiorhodospiraceae bacterium
ATCTAACTTTTTCAGATCTAATCTCTTAATCTATTTCCTAAATAGATTCAAAGAATAAATATTATTATAGTCATTGATAAGCTAAGTGGAGCGTTAAATAGTCCGTTTGGATATTTAATTAACCAGAATAAAAAAAGCCCACACATTTTTTTGCAGGCCTTTATGTTGTTGCTATGTAGTGTTTATTTCTTGCCGTAACGTTTTTCCATCATAGCAATATATTCATCGTGTGCTTTTTTCTGTGCTTGGAAATAGGCTTTACGTTGTTCTTCCATTTTTTTGTAGTATTCAGCCTGAGCTTTCTGCTGTGCTTCGATCTGGTCTTGTGAAAGAGCGGGGGTCTTGTAACCGTTATTATAATATGGGTTATAACCATAACCGTTGTTGCCGTAGCTATTACCATAGCCATTTCCGTGACCGCGAGCATTGGCATTCATGTTGAAGCCGAAGTTGCCATCGCCCATGAAGTTGCCGTTACTATAACCATTGTTGTAACCGTTATATCCGTTGTTGTAGCCGTTATAACCATTGTTACCGTAACCATTACCATAGCCATTTCCGTGACCACGTGCATTGGCATTCATGTTAAAGCCGAAATTGCCATCCCCCATGAAGTTGCCATTACCAGAGTTGTAGCCGTTATATCCATTGTTGTAACCGTTACCATAATATGGTGTCCACGCTAGAGCGGAAAAGGAAACGGTGATGAGTGCTGCTGCTAAGATTGTTTTAATTGTCATGTCTAATACTCCCTATTACTTGTGAAATAAGGCATCAGAAATCGTACAGCTGATGCAGATGAAACTGCTTGTGTGCTTATATATAAGAATATAATTAAAAACTAATGTAATTCCACAAAGAATATATTCATTTATTTTATCCGTGAATTCATAAAGTTAATTTTAGAATCGATCTAGAACATTTATGTGCGGCTTATATTCGGAAATTACGAAACGAATAAACATTAATATAATTAATGTATAAGGGGAGTAATCGCAATGCGCAGAGTTAATGATCGATCAGGTTCTTATAAATTATATTTGTATAGCTTAATGGCTGTGAGTACGAAATATTTAACACTTAACGAAATCAAACCCGATTCATAGGATAGCTCAATATGTTGATTAAAAATAATACAAAAGATAGCAATTAAGATGAGATGTTTTGTTGAGAGTTGATGTCGATCAACGCTAAGTAAGTGGCCTCTGGTTCAAACTGCTGTTTCTGAGCGTTTTGGTTTTATGAGATTGGTTAACTAGAACTCGAACGATATGATGAGCGATGTGATCGGCGGGGAAATATAAATGAGTAATGACAATGAAAAGCCTGAGGAAACCAGCAAAGCCTCGGTTAAAAAGAAAATTAAGACAGCAAAAACAACTTCGAGCGCTGAAGCACAAAGTGATGATAGTACTGCGGCCATCCTGGCCCTCAAAGAGGGTCTCATCGAGTTACACCATCAAAACGATGCACGTATGTGTGCCCAGGAAGATAAACTGGCCGAACTCTATAAAGACCTGGAAGGGGCTTTTAAAAAAATACACCTGGATACGGGGAAACGAGATAATCAAAGTAGTTCTACCGTTGATCAACTTTCGACGACGATCATTCGCACCAGTGAAGAGATGCGAAAAGAATATGAAGAGATGGAAAAGCTACAAGAGAAACGTCTGGCCGCCGAAAGTCAGGAATATTCTCACAGCATAAAACGAACAAAAATCATCGCGGTTCCGGCGATCGTATTGGCCTTTGTTGCGCTCATCTACATGTTTTATACCGTTAATGTCATGGAAAAAGCGATGACTCAAATGTCCCAGGACATGAGTCATATGCGCCAGGATATGAGTGCGTTAACGCATAATGTATCGGCTATGTCGGTCAACATCGGAGGCATGCGTCATGATATGAATATTATGACCCATAACGTGGCACCGGCGATGAGTGGTATGCGTCGAATGATGCCGTGGTCACCTTGAGCCAGTCAGTTACGACTTTTTATCTTTTCAGTTTAATATGATTCGTTGTCTTAGTTTATAGTCATTACTAAGGGCAGATTGCAGTGGCGGTGATCCAGTCGGATACAATTTGCAATCCTTGATCGTCCTCGATGTCCGTCGCCAATGGTGGCATGCGTTCGCTTGCGGATTGTGCTAGTAGCCGTTGATATATGATTGAGTCACTGGTGTTATTGGGAGTGAATAATTGTGTTGCGCCCAACACGTTACCAAAGACGGGTGGCGCATCGCATAAATTCATCGCACTAAAGTCCAGCGCATAATGAAAATCAAGATTACTTTGCACGGGACCCCCCGCGCGGTGGCAATGACTGCAATTGCTATGTAAATAACTGCGCGCGATATCACCGGGTTGTGCAGTGAGATCATCATACTCAGTTAAACGCGGCAGTGAATTCGGTTCCGCCGGTGATGCATTAAACAGATCAATGCTATCCAGGTAGGTGATCTGGTTTATCTGTGCAGTAACATCATTGGGGTTTGTGATTAATCGATTTAGTTGAGCGGTTTCAGGGCCCAGCACTCGACCCGCAGCGGCTGTATGGCATTGAAGGCATTGTGCCTGACTCGGGAACGTCCAGTTTTGATTACCGATGGTCACCGTTCGGGAAGAAGTGAGCAGGGTTGCATCCGTCTCGGTTGCATTCCATTCATAACTGTAACCTGCCCATGAGCCGTTGGTATGTCGGGCAAATAAACGCGTTTCAACTAATTGACCATTGAGGCTAAAATCTTTTCTTAATACGCTTCCGATCGGGAAGTTCCAGTCATGATCATTTTCAATATTGATGAACTCGTTATCCGGTAACGCTAACCAACGTTGTTTATCGGTATTATCAGACCATAGTGGTGCATTGATTTCGTATGGAATCATGCCGCTGGCTGAAAGTCTGGGATCATTTATATCGGCACAGCCTGTTTGTGAGAGTTGGGCTGCAAACGGTTGGATCGGCGTTGAGTTTGGATCAGGTTCCAGTTTGAAGATTCGCCCGATATCAATATAGATAAGGTACAACTCGCCATTCGCATCTTCAGCCAACGACGCGATGAGATTATTACTGGAGAGTAATGTCCTGCGTTGTGGGTTCGTGTAAGGATCAGAGATGGCCCAAACCTGTCCACTTCCATAATCGGCAAAGACATATTGGCCGAATAACGATGGCGCATCATTTCCACGATAAACATAGCCGCCGGTGATACTGGAACCATCAGAACGAGGATATTCATGAACCGGTGGCTCGTGAACTAAATTGTTTGGACAATTGCCACCATATTGGGTGTTCAAGCGGGTGCCCTCATAACACCCCCAGCCGTAATTATTTCCGACTTGCACTAAATCAATTTCTTCGCGGTTAGATTGCCCGACATCGCCCGCCCATAATTGATTGGTCGTGCGATCAAAACTCCATCGCCATGGATTGCGTAATCCCCAGGCAAAGATTTCAGGGCAGCCGCCATTGGCGCAACTGGTATTTGTAGAGAATGGGTTGCTTGCCGGAATGCTGTACGGGGTTCCTCGAGTGGCGTCGGGAGTACCCGGATCAATTCGTAACATCGCGCCGAGCAAGGTAGTGCGGTCTTGCCCATTTTGGTCGGGATCATTTCCTGAGCCACCGTCTCCGATGCCAATAAACAGGTGACCATTGGCATCGAAGGCAATGTGTCCACCATTGTGATTGCTATAGGGTTGATTGATTCGTAATAATTGAACTTCACTCGAGGGTTCAATGGCGGTGCGTGCAGTATTAGTCTCAAAGCGAGAGATGATCGACCAAAGGGCGCCAGGTTCACCTGCGGATACCGGACCGGTATAGGAAAAATAAACAAAGCCATTGGAATCAAAATTGGGGTCAAAGGCCATTCCTAGTAGGCCACCTTCTCCAGCGGTTGAAACTAATGAGCTGATGTCGGCAAACGGGGTGGAGGTCATCACGCCTGGATTGTTATCGAAGGTGCGAACGGTACCCATACGTTCGACAACATACAGTTGGTTCCCTGAGGGTGCCGGAATCATGGCGATGGGTTGGTTAAAAGTTAAATTACTAAAGGCATTGCTCTGTCGAATAGCGGAAAAGCTGGTTGCCGCACCGGCTAAACAGGATGTATTAGTGGGTCGGTCTGTCGGAGGAGTCGAACCAGACGGATTTTCGGCCGAACCACCTCCGCATGCGGAGAGGCCAAACGCCAATAGAATGATGAAGTTTAATTTAGCCAACCGGAATATCCTTTTCGTATATCTGCTATTGGTCAATTATACAAAGGCACAAATTGGTCACAACGAGTGGAGGGCGTTTTTGAGAAGGTCGTCTGCTTTTGCCTAATATTTACCCTTTTGGGATGCGATCAAGCAATCCAGTCTAGGCATGTCAAAAACGGACGATTTGAGGTATGCTTCGCAACCAATTAGTTTTGGTCAGTTTATGGTGCTTGCATCGGTTCCCTCGCGACGAGAAATTGCAAACCCCGCCAGGCCCGGAAGGGAGCAACGGTAGTAATGGATTCGGGTGCCGGGGTGTAGCGGGTGCGAGCGCCACCCTAATTTAAAGCTTAAAATTCAAAAAATGGGGTCAGAGACGTATTATTTTCTGCTGGAACAGAAGATAAATAATACGTCTCTGACCCCGTTTTTTTCTGACCCCATTTTTTTAAAAAATAAAGAATGGCCGATTGTTTTCGAGCCATAGAAATTGCTCCCCGCCAGCCCGGACCCGTATCAGTGAGCACAAGGGTAGTGGATTCGGGTGCCGGGGTGTAGCGGGTAGAGCGCCACCCTTATTTAAAGCTTAAAATTCAAAAAAATGGGGTCAGAGACGTATTATTTATCTGCTGGAACAGAAGATAAATAATACGTCTCTGACCCCGTTTTTTTGACCCTATTCTTCGTTGTTCGCCTTATACTATATAAGTAGATGCGCCCCAGAGGGCTTGGGGTTAGAATATGACTTCATTGGCTGTGTAGAAGAAAAGCGTGAGTTACCAGGTTTTAGCCCGCAAGTGGCGTCCCCGAAAATTTGAAGAAATGGTTGGCCAGGAGCATGTATTGCGTGCCTTGTCCAATGCCCTCGATAGCGGTCGAATCCATCATGCCTTTTTGTTCACCGGCACACGCGGGGTCGGTAAAACCACCCTGGCGCGTATCTTTGCCAAATCGCTAAATTGTGAGACCGGTATTAGCTCAACACCATGTGGTGAATGCGCAACTTGTCAGGAAATCGATGCCGGCCGTTTTATTGATCTCATTGAAGTGGATGCCGCCTCTCGTACCAAGGTCGAAGACACGCGTGAATTACTCGATAACGTTCAGTACGCGCCGACACGTGGTCGCTATAAAGTTTATCTGGTGGATGAGGTGCACATGCTCTCAAACCATAGCTTTAATGCCTTGCTCAAAACGCTGGAGGAGCCTCCGGAACATGTTAAATTTTTATTAGCCACCACCGATCCACAAAAACTTCCTGTCAC
>CAMYMO010000020.1 GCA_947259425.1 uncultured Ectothiorhodospiraceae bacterium
CATTAAATTGATTAGTTTATTAGGGAAGCTCTTACCTTTTAAGCGTTTCCCTTTTTTAATGACACTGCACCCCCAAAAAGTAAAATACATCGTGACTTCCATGCCCATGCCGATGGCGCCATTTGCCATGATAAAGGCGGCGACGGCTTTATCGAAATCACCGGACAATAAAATAATCGACACACGATTATCCGGTATTCGGGATTTAATATCAGTTAGTGTGGTATCGAGTTGAGCCACTTTTTCAGTGAGTTCGGCTATTTCAGCTAGATGGGGTTTTGAATTATCAATTACAGCGCTCATGGTTGACTCCTGTGCGTTTGGATACTGAAGTTAGCACTAAGCATATATAAGATAATCATTATTTAATATAATTGTTATTGGGATTTTTGTTAGTTCCCCTAACTAACTAATGCTGGATAAATAAGGAATATGTATGGAACATTTAGATGTGCTTAAGTTTATCGACGTTACCGGCGTGTTTGAACGAAAAATAAATTTAGCCCTTAATTATGCCGGCTTGCGGTTACCGCATTTTAAAGCCATTAGTTATCTGGAAAAGGCGGGTAAGGTTACCGTCTCTGATTTAAGTCGCTCGATGTGTGTGACACGTGCAACGATGAGTGTATTAGCGAATCAATTAATTAAGGCGGGGGTGGTTGAGTCAGTTGAAAATAACGCCGACAAACGTTCACATTATTTAATACTAACCGCGCTTGGTTTGAATCGACTCAAGGTCGCCAAACAGGAAGTTGCTTTAGTCGAAGAAAAAATTACCCAAAAGCTATCACCCGAGCTGGTGGAAACACTAAATCAGGTATCGAGTTTAGTGCTAGAAGAATTATAAAATAGGTAGAATTATAAAATAAGTAGAATTGTAATTTTAGTAAAGATATAAAAATAGCAGAGTGAAAAAATTATGCGCGAACCAGTTTTATTCGTCGGAACCATCCTCCGACCATGGTTGGTTCGTCACTAACGAGTTTTAATTTTGGGCTATGAGCCAAGACTTGTTCGAAAACAACATTCGTTCGTGTTGCGATGTGGCGAATAAATAAATTTAATAATTTTCGACACGGGGCAAATTGACCCGGGCGTATAAATTTATCAAGAATCAAAACTTGCCCACCCGGTTTGAGCACACGTTCAACCTCAATGATCATTTTTTCAGGATCGGGGACCACCGCTAGAATGAGATGGCAAATCACAACATCAAATTCTTCATCAGTAAACGGAAGGTCGGTAACGTCTCCGATACTCAGTTTGATAGATTGGTTTGATTGAATTCGTCGTCTGGCACGTTTTAACATAGCCGGAGTAAGATCGATACCATGGTACTCCGCTCCGGCGGGTAAGTGTTCAAAATCAAGGCCGGTACCAACACCCGCGAGCAGGATTTTTTTACCGTGTACGTCATCCAGTTGGGCAAGACTCTTTTTGCGTATACTTGCCGTCGCGCTGGCGACCATCGCGTCATAAATGGGTGCGAGCAAGGTATAACTGTGTTTAAGACTCATTGCGCTATTCTACGGGTGATATTAGCTAACGCCATCAGGCCAATAAGTAAAAAGAGTTTAGTGTAATTTATTTGGCATCGACAGTGTGAACGGGGCAATCGGGCATTCGAACTCATTACCATCATCGGCCACCATCTGGTAACTGCCTTGCATGCTGCCGACCGGTGTTTCAAGTAAGGTACCGCTGGTATATTGAAAACCTTCACCTGGATTTAGATGAGGCTGTTCACCAACCACGCCTTCACCGCGCACCTCTTGAGTGTTTCCATCGGCATCGGTGATGATCCAGTGACGAGTCAGCAGTTGAGCGGGCACACTGCCTTCATTCTTGATGGTGATCGTGTAGGCGAAGGCATAGCGTTCATTATCCGGATCGGATTGTTCTGGAATGTAATTGGTCTCAACCGAAACCGTGGTGTTATATGCGTTAGATTGGGTCATGATGTTCGGTTAGCCTGCATTTAATGGAATGTCATATTCTACTCTTATGCCGACGGTGGGTAAATTCATCCTGACCGGATCCGATTACTAAGCGCTGTTCTCGCGGTCATTGCGATGCTGGGTCACATATTCAATGGCGGCAGTGACGGCTTTGTGTACTTCGTAATCAATTTTTTCACGTTCAGCCTGGCTCATGTAGTACACCATGTCGACGTCATGTTTGACGTAACGAGAAGGCAATTGGTTCAATGATACGCAGGCCACATCTTCCAGGAAGAGTGGGTCAGTTTCGATAAATTCGGCCTCGATCATGTCGTTGAGCCGTCTGAGGACTAAAAATTCATAGTAATTGTGAATATTATCAAAGGCCATGCCTTGGATCTCCATGCTAATTAGATGGGCTAGCCCTAGCTGCGTAATTTCCAGCTGGGTTTCCCAGATTCATCGATAATTCCCTTTTCAATCAGCCAGTTACGTGCATCTTGGGCATCGAGCTCGAACCATTTTTGGGCCGAACCGAGACGAAAGGTATATCCCCACTGATCCATATCGGCCAGCATGCGAGTTTTATTTAGACCTGCTAATTCGTCGGCAAGAATGATTTGCAGGTAACAGACGCCATTTTCCTCATCGTAATCACCTCCTGCATTGGTATCCAGCTGTTCACGTCGTTCTGGACTCATGCAGATATAATGCCCTGCTTCATGTAAGACGGAGTGTACGGGGGTATCTGGGCGTATATATAAGCGATTAGCGACAAGCCCAGCCTCTTCTTGCCCCCAGAAACTGCCTGGGATCGCCTGTCCCGTATCCGTTAGTTGGACCTGAAGCTGGTAGCGTTGCAGTAATAATTTGAGGTCGACCATATCGATATCGCGAATTCGCAGGACATCGATTGGGTGCAGCGTGTCGGAACTATTTCCCTTAGCTAAATCAGGGGGATTGGCGGCTTTTTTTGATGATTCTGACACGATTACCTGGGTAAATGAGGTCTGGATTTTTAATATTACTCAGCCGAGCGAGCTCGGGATACTTATATGGATTATTTACATAACGGATCGCAATATGCCACAGCGTGTCGCCCTTGACTACTATGTGAATTATCTCCGTTCGAGTGATCGTGTTTATCGGCTGTTCGGCATCTAATTTAGTTGATGGTGCGGTTGAAGCCTGGGGAGTGGGTTTCGTTTCGACAGTAAGCTCAATATCCGTTTCACGATCCGTGTTTTTAGTGGGTGGTGAATGATTTTCGGCTGTTGATGACGTATTTGTCTCAATTTGTGACTCAAGCTTAAAGACCGGAGATTCCTCCGGTGCTTCCAGGATGATCGTAATACCGGCATCGTCCGATTTTATTTCTGCATGATAATCACTTTGCCCATGCTCAGTTGCGGACGTTGAGTCGGTTGATATTTTTTCTTCGCTAGTGGATTGGGAGTGGATCGCTTGAGCTTGATTGGAATTCGTATCGGTTGTCTGGGTTTCGGAATTCGTTGACGTATCGATATCTGTATCCGCCGTTATATCCGCCGTTGTATCCGTAGTTGTCGCCAGGATTGTATCCAGGCTTGTATCCGTCGACTTATCCTGATTTTGGACTTCATCATTTTCATCTGGATTGTTTGCAGACGGATCAGTTTTAATCTCGCTCGTCGTGTCAGTCAATTTGTTTTTGACGCTATCGGTCGTTACGGTATTCTCAGTATCAGTGTTAGAAATAGTGAGTTTATGGTGAGTTGTATTTTCATTATCGAGTGACTTTTTTGTGTCTGTTTTATTGACACGATTGGAATTTAATTTATTAAACGTCACTGTTTTAGCACCAGAATCGTTATAACTTGAATCACTTATATACCAGACCAGACCAGGTATCGTAGCAAGAACCAGGAAGATGACCAGAAAAAAACCAAACCCGATCGATTGGTCATGGCCTGATTTTTCTTTTGTGGTCGATTGAGAATGGTTTAGTTGTGTTGAGTTTGTATTAATATCAGTTTTAGCTTGAGAGACATTGTTAATCTGCTGAGCTGACTCTTTACTAAAAGGATTATTTTCATGAATGGCTCGATTTGCATCCTGGCTGTTATCGGTGTGTTTTTCTGCTGACTTGATTTGGTTAAATTGTTGTTGATCGTATTTTTCAGCTAGACCCGGTTTATGTTCTGTCGTTTTCGGATCGCTGAGATTTTCGTTGGTCAGCTTAGACGAGGTGACTTGTTCCAGATTGGGCTTGGACGTGTTTGGCTCTACAACCTGATCGGATTTATTTAATGAAATAGGTTTATTGTTTGCCTTAGCCTGGTCATGACTTTGACTCAGCGCACTTGCATTAACGCTAGCGTCAGTTGGGTCTCTGTTAATGTCTTTCTGTATTGATTTTAAGTCAGTAGAGGTCGTGGACGATGATTCTGAGGTTGGCTGTTTAGTTGGTGGAACATCTGGTTTAGGTGATAGGTTATTTATTTGTTGTTCCTTACCACTCGATTTCGTTTTTGATTTTTGCGCGGTGGTTTTATTACTTATTGCACAGTCATTTTTATCGAATGCCGTTTTAAGCGTGGAAGCCGTTGAATGCTGTTTGTTATTCGTTTGTGGTTGTGATTGGGCGCGTTGTTGTTCTAACAGGTGTTCGATATAGACACGAAGATAACCACTGGTTGGTATTTTGTATAAATTATCAAATTCGGCGTAAAGATAAATTTTCTTATTCAGCAATAGCGTTTGGCTAAAAATTCCACGTGGTAGCAATGGTGGTAATGCTCCCCAACCGGAATCAGGCGTTTCCATAACTTCCTGGATCTCATCGACCCAGAAACCAACGCAACCAGGTTTAATTTGAGTGATAACAACACGTCCAGGATTTGCCCATTGTTCTTCATCAACGCCAAACTTGTAACGTAAATCAAGACTGCTAACGATCTGACCAGAGTATTTAAAAATTCCCGGTTTGGCAGGATCACTTCCTGGTGGACGTGTTAATTCGGGTGGTGGAATGATGGTTAATACGGGTAATGATGGGGCACAGCAAAGCACCGGGCCTACCCGGAAGAGCAACAAAGAACAATTGTCACTGCTATTAGCCAATCTATGCCCTACAGATAATCATATATATAAGTGTTATCGTCAGAAATCAGGGATCATTTATAGCCATTACCCGGTCTGGGGAGATTTATCTTTGCACTGTGAAACCGTTTTGGAATCAGCCAGTTATTGATAATCTGATGACGCCATGAGATTGGCGAAAAAGTTTTACAGGTTAATTTTTGCGGGCTTAGCTGCCGTTCTGGCCAGTAGGGTAAACATATCAAGACTGAGTGTTTCGGGCCGTGCACTGGGGTCGATTTGCAGGGCATCCAGCTCAGCAGCACTGAACCAGGTTTTTAAGCTATTGCGAATGGTTTTGCGACGTTGTGAAAAAGCCTGTTTGACGATAGCGGCGAATATTTCAAGCGGGGCGTTGGTTGGCTCAGAATGGGGTATTAATCGCACGATTGACGATTCAACTTTGGGCGCCGGAGTAAAGGCATGGCGACTTACGCTAAATAAATTTTGAGTCTGACAATAAAACTGTGTCATGACGCTCAAGCGACCATAAATTTTTGAACCGGGAATCGCAGTGATTCGTTCAACAACCTCTTTTTGTAACATAAAATGCATGTCATCAATGCAGGGGAGGAATTTAAAAATGTGAAATAAAAGCGGTGTTGAAATATTATAAGGCAGGTTACCGACAATTCGACATCGCTTATCAGACTGGCCTGGATAAAGAGAACAAATATCGGCCTTCAGTGCGTCAACCTCATGTAGCTTCAGGTTCGCGATGTGTTTTTCCTGCCACCAGCCGACTAGATCACGGTCAATCTCAATAACATGTAATTGGTCAAGTTTTTCCAACAGCGGTAATGTTAACGCGCCTCGTCCTGGGCCTATTTCAATCATCTGGTCATTAGATTGTGGGGCGATAGCATCGATTATCTTATTAATAATATTTTGATCTTGCAAAAAGTTTTGCCCAAATCGTTTACGGGGTGATTTAAATTCAGACATGATCTTAAGCTTGGTTGTCGATCATTTGTTGAGCGGTTTCAATCGCGACCTGCAGACTGGTTAGGTCAGCTTTACCACTGCCGGCTAATTCGAGTGCGGTTCCATGGTCAACTGAGGTACGAACAAATGGCAAGCCGAGCGTGATATTAACGGCATTGCCAAATCCAACATGTTTTAATACCGGCAAGCCCTGATCATGGTACATGGCAAGATAGGCATCGGTTTGTTGCATCTGTTTGGGGGTGAAGGCGGTGTCTGCAGGCAGTGGGCCGGTTAGTTTCATCCCGTGTTGGCTTAATTGATTAATCACCGGTTCGATCACGTCAATCTCTTCGCGACCAAGATGACCCGCTTCACCTGCGTGTGGATTTAAGCCACACACCGTTATGCGCGGATTCGATAGCTTGAATTTATTGATTAAATCAGAATGCAGGATGGTAAGTACTTCTTCAAGTAGTGGTTTGGTAATCAGAGCAGGAACCTTAGACAGAGGCACATGGGTAGTGGCTAACGCAACGCGTAGACCCTCAGTGGCTAACATCATCACCGGTCGGTTTAGGTTGGATCGTTCCGCCAGATATTCGGTATGACCACTGAAGTTAATGCCGGCGTCATTGATGTTGCCTTTATGTACCGGTCCGGTGACCAGGGCATGATGTTTATCTGCCAGACACAAGTCAACGGCATGATCCAGGCAATCTAAAACATATTTTGCATTCTGGTGTTGAAGCTCGCCAGCGACACTGTCCGTCATCAGTGGTGTATGAATAATATTAAGTATCCCGGCTCCGACTTTTAAAGGTTCATTGCCAGCAACTTCATGAAAATGAATATTTAGCTTTAACTGCTGGGCGCGTCGTTCGAGTAATGTTCGGTCAGCAATAACACACAATGGTGCGGCGTTTTCTTGCTGACAATATTGAAGTACCAGATCGGGGCCAATACCCGCGGGTTCACCGGGAGTGAGAATCAACCTTGCTGGATTAGACATCGCGTAAATACCAGATGGAGGAAATTTTACTCTTCAAGTCGGTATTCTACATAGGCCTCATCACGAATGCGGCGCAACCAGTCGCGTGTCTGTTCTGCGGTTTTGCGTTTTTGAATTAATTTACGCGCTTGATTCTTAATGTAATTATCCGTGTCGTCATGATCGCGTCGCGAGAGCACTTGAATGATGTGCCAGCCAAAGCGAGAGCGGAACGGTTCACTGATTTGTCCAGGCTGTAGTTTGTCCATTCGCTCCTGGAATTCTGGCACCATTTGCCCTGGGCTGGTCCAGCCTAAGTCACCACCCTGGACGGCACTCGCGCGATCGTCTGACGAGGCTTTGGCCAGTGCGGCAAAGTCATCACCACCCGTTATCCGATCGCGAAGGCGGTTTAGTTTCAATTCGGCTTGTTTGCTCGAAGTCACCTGGCTCGGACGAATAAGGATGTGTCGGGCAAGGGTTTGTTGGATAACATGTTGCTTAGTTTGGGAGCGCTTATCGAGGAGCTTAACAATGTGAAAGCCTTCAGCCGATTGAATCGGTGCCGATATCTCGCCTGGATTTAATTTTGGAATGATCTTTTCCGCGATCAGAGGCAGTTGTCCCTGTTTAATCCAACCCAGGTCGCCGCCGTTCAAGGCCTGCTGGCCTGCAGAGACACTAATCGCCGTTTTCGCAAAATCGGCGCCAAATCTAAGTTGGGTAATAACCTGATCGGCCTTGTCCTTCGCGGCGTCTATCTCTGCCGGTTTAGCGGATTCTGGAATCGGGATGAGGATATGGGCCAGATGAAATTCATTATCCAGGTTTTTACTGGTCATTGAGGCTAATTGTTTCTTGACCTCCTGCTCGGTGACGAAGGTTTTGTTTTCGACCTGGCGTTTACGTAATTGGGTGATGATCATTTCTTTGCGCATTTCTTCACGAAATAGAGCAAAGTCGTAGCCGTCATTTTCCAATGTTTGACGGAAGGTATCTAAGTCCATATTGTTGCTTTCGGCCATATTCGCCAGCACCTGATTCAGGTTTTCGTCACTGATGCGGATGCCGGTTTGGCTGGCGATTTGCAGTTGAATCTGGTCGATGACGATTCTTTCCAGGACCTGCTTGCGCAACACGGATTTTGGTGGCAATTGGGTATTTTTAGCCTCTAATTGTCGGGTAATCTCAGCAAGCTTGCGTTCGAGTTCGATATTGGTGATGACATCTTTATTCACGATGGCAACGACATAGTCTAACTCTATGATTTCTGGGCGTTTTGCGTTAACTGGAGCAGTAAAAAAACTGGCCAGGAGGAGGCCAAAAAGGAACTGTTGAGCGAGCTGTTTCACGGTCTAATCTCTTAACTATTGCTGATTTTATCTATAGCCAAGGATACCACTTTCCAAGATACTATCGATCCTTTTTCTTGAGCCAATACTGGATAATCCCTTCAGTTCCAGCTCGAACCAGATGGCGCTCTCATAGCGTGCGGTGCCGGCCTCCAGTTTGTCGAAATATTCGTGACCGAGGATACGAACTGCCCAGCAACAATTGTCATAGTGGATCCCGAAGAAATCCTCTAAGCGGCGGTCATTTTCGATATCGGTTTCATAACCACCAAACACACGCCAACCCGGGTTTATCCGCCATGCAAATGAGATCCCTTGAGTCCTTAGCTCATTTCTACGAAATCGGTAGTCATAATTAATCACTGAGTCTGGCCCAGCCTGATAGGAAACCCGGCTATTGCTAACCTCAGTATGTTCGAATTCAGAATCAAAATGAAATTCACTGGTGATTTTGATTTTGGGATCTGGGGTAAGTGATAGAGAGGTAATATAACTTGAACGGTCTGTTGTATCGGCTGTACCACCGGGTAAGGTAACGAGCCGATCACGAAAATAAATGATCTGTCCAATGGCCGCATTAAATACCTCTGTACCGTTGTCTTGACGATAAAAACGCGTCGTCAGCGATGCGGTCAGCTGGTTGGAATCACCAATACGGTCCTTACCACTGAAACGGTTTTCTGCATAAAATAAAGATTGGCTAAAAGTGGTCAGTGCAGTATCAAAAACTGGTAACTCACTTTGATCGACATTAGGTGCATATAAATAAAATAATCTGGGTTCCAGGGTATGTAATAGTTCGGTCCCGGCGAAGCCCGTGTCTCGCTCAAAAAACACGCCCATATCGGTGCTGAAAATGGGGACGGTTGCACTTGGTGTTTTATTGTCGGTAGGAGCTCCCAATTGATCGAGGTTGTACTGTAAATGATGTAGCGATAATTTTGGAATAAAAAAACCGGGATCAGTTTGTATTGGGTAACTTATAAACGGGTTAATTACGATTCGATCGCCGATCACTTTAGCTGAATCGGAATGATCAAAGTAGACATACTCTGAATTAACATCATAATTGAGTTGATTATCGATGTTGGTAAAACGACTGTTTAAGGTTAATTGTGGCGCTCTCGCATAAGGTTGTTCACCGGAGATACGTTGATAATTTTGTACTAAGCCACTAAATACAAAATTCTCATGATTGTACGCCAACGTTGCTTGTCTATTCAAATGAGTAATACTTGAGTTTGCCAAATTATTTGAAAAGTCATTGATATATTCAGTGTCACTAACCGATCGATAATCTACTGCGGTTGACCAGCCTGCAGATGGCGCCCCGGAATAAATCCAAGAGTATTCTGCCCGATCATCATTAAAAAGTTTATCGTCGGGTAAATAATTGACTTCAATCTCACCGAAACCACTTCGGGTTAAGTAGCGAAATTCATTTTCAAGCATCAGACCCCGTCTGGTCATATTTCTCATCGTAATCGTTGCGTCCATGCTTGGTGCAATATTCCAATAATAGGGCAGGGTAATTTCAGTACCATGTTTGTTTGACACAGCAAGGCCTGGGTATAAAAACCCAGACAACCTTTCTTCACCAATGGGAAACCGAAAATAGGGGAAATAAAATATTGGAATTTTTGCCAGCCTAAGTACAACATTGGTTGCACTTCCCTGATGAGACTCGTTATTCAAGCTAATATTGCTGCTATTTAACTTCCAGGCTTCTGCATCAGGTGGACAGGTCGTGTAGGTAGCCGAGTTAAGCTCAAGCAATGTTTTGCTTTTGATATCGATGACTTCTGCATGACCGCGTCCGTTTACCGAGCCAGTAAAGTATTCCGCGTTAAACACTTTCCCTTGGGTGGTATTTAAATTAAATTCAATAGCATCACCGGTGACTCGTGCGTTATCGATTGAATAGACAATATTGCCCGTGGCCTTTACATCTTCAGTGGTTCGATCGTAACGAACCTTGTCGGCCTCAAGTAACCGGTTTGCCTGTTGCGCTCGTACCTCACCCTCAAAATAAGTGACTGCATCTGAGTCGACCCTTGCCGAGTCGGCGGTTATGTGGACACGTTGGTCATCCGTCGTGCTTGAAATAAACTTGGGCTGGTTCGAGATAAAATCTGCAGGACAGAGTTCCGGGTTCACTTCTCCGGCACGGAGCGAGTTCACGAGCATAATCAGGCAAAATGCCAGGCCAAATTGTTTAAAAACTGTGGTCACAAAAAATGCCGATCCTGCATTAACTATGGATAGATACCTATTATAAGGTGTCTTGGTCGCGAATGATAAGCTGATTTTATGCAATGATCATTTGGTAAAGATTTAACAGGCCAAAAAACAGGGGCTGGTGTAGCAAGTAGATAAGTAATGAATGAATGCCGGCGAAAATAAGCCAACGGCTGAAGATGGATTTTGCCTGCCAATTTTGGATGAAATGAACCTGATTCTCGGTGATTGCCCAGCGGGCAAAAAATATCCCAATCAGTACAATCCCAAACCAGGGTAATAACGGGGCATAGTCATCGGTTGCCGGTTTATAGGTCATGAATCCTATCCACTGCAGGTAAATAGTATGGAATAGAGGATTGGTATAGAGGTTCGCAAAAATGATCAAAATAAGACCAATGACCAGATTGCCCCAATAAAGTTTTAGAAAAGGAATGGCGAACAGGCTGGCAACAAAGATGAAATGCAGGATTCCGAAGTAAATGAAACGGTCACCACTGGTGAAATAGGTCGTGACCGTAACCGTCAGTGCTGCGGCAAGTAAGATGGAGACGCGTTTTAAATATCTTGGCCAGTGAATGCCGTTTCTATTTGCCAGATACAGGCTCATTCCCATTACAAAGGTGAAAATCGAAACGATCAAGGTTCGAAAATGTAACCAAAAGGGGGAATGGTAGAAGTCAAAATCAGCGTATTTAAACAGGGTAAGATCAAAGCAGAAGTGGAACACGATCATCATCACAATCGCACTGCCACGGAGGGCATCAATAAGCGGGTAGCGAGTTAATCTTTTGTGCGTTTGATTCATGATATTGTTATTGTGAAATGAAAACAACCAAATCACAAGTTAATAAAGTATACTATTGTTCGTGGATAAGCGACTGGAAAAAATTGAGAGTTGGGCGAGGCAGATATTTGCTGGCGATGAAATACAGATTTCCCCTGCGTCTGCTGACGCGAGTTTTCGTCGTTATTTTCGTGTTGAGCACAAAAACGATTCTCAAATTATTATGGACGCACCTCCTGAAAAGGAGGACAGCGAGCCCTTTGTTCGAATCTCATCTTATCTGTCTAAATTGGATCTGAATGTACCGACTGTTTTAAATAGTTTAGCGGAACAGGGATTTTATTTATTAACAGATTTAGGCTCGGTTCCCTATCTGGATCGATTATCGAGTGAAAATGCTGATCGACTCTACCTGGATGCGATGCGTGCCTTGTTGGTGATGCAATCAAAGGGCAAGGAGCATGAGGCTAAGATTCCGTCTTACAGTAAAGACTTGTTGCTAACTGAAATGGGTCTGTTTAGTGACTGGTATCTTGGGCATGAGTTAGGGGTCTCGTTATCGAAACGTCAGAGCGAAATCGTACAGTCGAGTTATCAGATGCTAACGGATTCAGCATGGCAACAACCTAAAGTATTTGTCCATCGCGATTATCATTCAAGAAATTTAATGTATGTTGAAGCACACAACCCAGGTATTCTGGACTTTCAGGATGCGGTATGGGGTCCGATTACCTATGATCTGGTCTCATTATTAAGAGATTGTTATATCGCTTGGCCGGAGCAACGGGTTGAGGCTTGGCTAAAAAAGTATTATGCAATGCTGTCTGAGACGAACTTATTGAGAGATGTCAGCGTGACTCAGTTTATGCGTTGGTTTGATCTAATGGGGATACAGCGACATCTAAAAGCGAGTGGAATATTTGCGCGCCTTAAACATCGTGATAATAAGTCAGGTTACATCAAGGATATTCCACGAACGATGAACTACATCATATCGGTCGCATCACAATACCCGGAGTTTGATGATTTTCTCAGTGTGATGGATGAGCTTGGCATACCGAATAGACTTTCTTTAACACAGGTGGAATAGTTTAGTGAAGGCAATGATTTTGGCTGCCGGCCGTGGTGAGCGAATGAGACCATTAACCGATGCTAGCCCTAAACCATTATTAAAAGTTGCGGGCAAACGGCTCATCGAGTATCACCTGGAAAATATTGCCCGTGCCGGAATAGAAGACGTTGTGATAAATTATGCATGGCTTGGAGAACAGTTTCCTTCTGCATTAGGTAGCGGAGAACAATTTGGGCTTCGCATTCATTACTCCGATGAAGGTGATAAGGCTCTGGAAACCGCTGGCGGTATTATCCGCGCCTTACCATTTTTAGGAACTGAGCCTTTTTTACTTGTTAATGGTGACATCTGGACGGATTTTGAGTTTTCTAACCTGACTGAAGGATCATCGAAACTGAGCCACTTGATGCATTTGGTGCTGGTCCCTAATCGGGATCATCATCCACATGGGGATTTTGATCTTGATGAGAATCATTTTCTGCTAAATAGACCTGCTTATACTTATTCTGGAATGGGTATCTATTCTCCGAAAATATTTACTAAACTTAAAATAGGTGTACAACCTTTAGCGCCAATTATTAGGGATATGATCAAACAGCAACAAGTTACCGGTCAGATATATAGCGGAACATGGGAAGATGTGGGTACTCCCGAACGCTTAGCCGATTTGGAAGTGCGATTAACGAGATAAGAAAAGGTATGGTCCGTTATGGGTGAGGAGATCAAACACAGTCATTTTGTTGCTGATGATTTTAGTCGGTTCGAATCTTCCTTGTTGGAAGAAACGAACTATTTAACCGAGCTTTTTGCTCAGAATGCTTTTGCAAATGAACACCCCGTCTCAGGTTTTGAGATCGAATCCTGGCTAGTCGATCAGACTTATCGTCCTGCTCCGCTCAATGAAGCATTCTTAGATGCTTTTAATAATCCACTCGCCAGTCCAGAACTGGCAAATTTTAATGTTGAGATTAATACCGAACCACGTAGTCTGGAAGGGCATGTTTTTTCAGCGATGCATCATTCATTAAATGATACCTGGGAGCGTTGTAAAAAAACGGCTGCCGATCTGGATGCCAAAATTCTTATGTGTGGCATTTTACCGACGGTTCAAAATGAAGATTTAAATTTATCGAATATGTCAAAAATGAAACGATATCGCGCCTTGAATCGTGAAGTATTTCATCGCCGAAAAGGCAAGCCTATTACCCTCGATATCAATGGACAAGAACATTTAAAGGTTACTCATCGTGATGTGATGTTAGAGTCTGCGGCAACATCCTTTCAGATTCATATTCAGGTAAACCCGCAACAAGCCATACGCTACTATAATGCCAGTATTTTACTTTCGGCACCATTAGTGGCATTAACCGCAAACTCTCCTTATTTGTTTGGCAAAGACCTTTGGGATGAAACACGTATTCCTTTGTTTGAGCAGGCGGTTGCCGTGGGCGGATTTGACGGTGCGGCATTTGGCCCGATAAGTCGTGTTACATTTGGTTCCGGCTATGCACGGGATTCATTATTGGAGTGTTTCGTCGAAAATCTCGACCATTATCCGGTGTTGTTACCTGTTCAACTTGATGATGGCAAACAAAAGCTGCCACACTTACGTTTACATAATGGAACGGTTTGGCGCTGGAATCGACCGTTGATAGGATTCGATGGGCAGGGCACGCCACATTTACGTATCGAACAAAGAGTAGTTGCAGCTGGCCCAAGTACGCTTGACGCAGTTGCCAATGCCGCATTTTTCTACGGTGTGGTGACCTATTTAGCTAATGAGGAACTGCCGCCAGAGCGTTTATTAGACTTTGCATTAGCAAAAGACAATTTTTATCGTGCCTGTCATCTTGGATTACGCGCACAATTAACCTGGCTTAATGGTCGACAATGCACTGCACATGAATTGTTGGCCGAACATTTATTACCGATAGCATATCTTGGACTTGAGCAACTTGGTATTTCACTGACAGATATTAAGGAATATTTATCGATTATTCAGCATCGATTACTACACAAAACAAATGGGGCAACCTGGCAACGTCAGTATATAAAAAAACATGGTAAAGATATGAATGCCTTAACTGAAAATTATTATCGACAACAGAACAGTGGTTTGCCTGTTCACGAATGGCAGGTGTAACGATGTTAACCGTCTACGAATCACTACCGGATGGATTATTAAATTGTGAGCCTAATGAGTTGCATGAACGTTTACCTGGACCAAGTTTAATTCATTTAGCAGGTGATATTAAACAGCCGCTTTTTGTTTCGGTCCTGCTACATGGTAACGAAACAACGGGCTGGTATGCAGTGCGCGAGCTATTAATAGAGTATCAGGATAAATTACTCCCACGATCGCTGAGTCTGTTCATTGCGAATGTCGCTGCGGCAAAGGAATCGGCTCGTCATCTTGATGATCAGCCTGATTATAATCGTATCTGGAAAATGGATCAGGAGCGTATTGAGAACGAAATGGTGCATGAAGTTTTACGCCAAATGGAGCAGCGCGATGTATTTGCCTGTATAGATATACATAATAATACCGGGCGCAATCCTCATTATGCTTGTGTGAACCGTTTAGCGAGTCCTTTTTTCCAGCTCGCAACGTTATTTGCAAATACGGTCGTTTATTTCATTAAACCTGATACGGTTTTATCGCTGGCGTTCTCTAATTTATGTCCTGCGGTGACGATTGAATGTGGTAAACCGTCTGAATCAAATGGAGTTGAACATGCTAAGGGCTATCTACGATCAGTGCTTAATCTGCAGGAGCTTGATGAGCAAAGTCGTGATGTCCATGATATTCGGGTTTTCCATACCGTCGCGATTGTGAAGCTGAAACAAGGTATTACGATTGGTCCGGAAGGGCAAAATGTCGCTATGCAGATTTTTCCTCACCTGGATCAGCTCAATTTTAGTGAGTTAAAACCGGATACCGTTTTGGCGCTGACAAATCAGGATGATTTTATGCCCGTCGAAGTCATTAATGAATTTGGCAAGGATGTTGCCGAGCGATATTTTGAAGTGAAACAGGGTTCATTACGTACGGTCCGCTCAGTGATGCCCTCCATGTTGACCCTGGATACGAACATCATTCGGCAGGATTGTTTTTGTTATTTGATGGAGCAGCTGGATTTGAGCACAACACTGTCCACCTGACCGCCCAGTTTGGATTAATGGCGTGGTTTTGCGCTTTATCTCGCTTGAGCCGATCGGCTAAGTTGGTATAATCATTGCAGTTTTTCATGAACCAGCTATATTAATAATTAGCCAGGCTAAAGAGATAATTAATGATGCGGTTACGTGCTTTTCTCTGTTGCTGTGTAGTCAGTGCTTGTTGGGTCGGATCGGCGTTTGCGGATGATCGGCAATCTATTCAAACCCAATTGCAGACTGGGCATGGCGATACCACAAAACGCCTTCAGGAGGTCGATGTTTTTCTACAGCAATCTCCAGCAGATTTTGACGCATTATTTTTAAAGGCACGCTTACTCGAAGAAAATAACGAAATGGCTAAAGCGGAAGCCCTATATCGTAAAATTATTTCGGCCCATCCGAAAAGACCTGAACCTTATAACAATTTAGCGAGTTTACTCGTGAGTAATGGAAAGTTGAGTGAAGCACAGGCCTTGCTCGAAAAGGCCATACGAACACACCCAAGCTATGCAACTATCTACGATAATTTAACTAAAATTTATGTCACTATGGCTCGGGACTCATACGGAAAGGCGTTGCAATTAGACGAAACAAGTAGCCAGGTCAGCCTTGTGAGTCTAAATTCGGTATCCCAATTAGCACCTGAGCAAACGACAATAAAATCTAACATAATAGCCAAGCCAACGACAATTCCGACGGAGAAAAAAGCTGAATCGATTGCACCAAATGTTCTGGCTAATCCAAAGCAAAAGATCACACCAACTCAAGCTTTACAGGATCGTAATGAAATTATAACGACACTGGAAGGTTGGGCCGCCGCCTGGTCTGAGCAGGCTACCGATGTGTATTTTATCTTCTATGCCGATGATTACCATCCCCCAGGTCAATCACGTATTGCCTGGAAAAAAGAACGACGTGTTCGTCTAAACAAACCACGCTGGATTCAAATCGGCCTAAAGGGTATTGATATTAAGTCGTTAAAGGATAATGAGGCGAAGGTCGAATTAGTGCAGGAATACCGTGCTAGTAATTATCAAGATAAAACCCGTAAACAATTTAAACTTCGACAGACAACTGATGGTTGGCGTATTGTTGAAGAAAGGAATCTAGCCAAGATTAATTAATATGCCGTTGATGTATCGAAAATCCTTCATCTTAACCTGTTCCGCCATTCTTATGGTGATGGCCGTAGTGACTCAGAGCCAGACGGTTTCCAGCATAGTACAACCGAATATCACGCAAGCCAAATTAACACAAACCAAACCTGGAACGTCTCAGGCGGTTGATGCGAATGTTGTTGAAACCGAATTACCAAAAATAGATTTAACCACGTCAGCATTACATGAATTAAAACAGCGAATGGAAGCAAGAGTATCTAAAGATAAAGATGATTATGAGGCATACTTGTTAAAGGGAATGGCTTCCTATCAACTTGGTGATACTCAATTGGCGTTTAATGAGATTAGCCAATTGTCTGAGCGTGCACCTCAATTCCATCTTGCCCATCTTCTACGTGCCGATATCCTGGCAACTCGCACTAATGTAATGAGTGATATTGGAATGCTTGGATTGAGTGCAGATCAGGAAGCGATCAATAAACAAGTCAATGCACTGCGCAATGAGGCTCGTATGCGCATACAGGCTAACCTTAATCCGATCAGTGAGGATAAGGTGCCATTGCAATTATTGAATTTGAGTCCGACGATAGATACTGCTTTATTAGTCGATAAGATGAATCATCGCTTATATGTATTTAAACGTGAGAACAGTAACTCGCCAGCTCGTTTAGTTAAAGATTTTTATATCAGTACTGGCCAAAATACGGGTAACAAAGTTACCGAGGGTGATTTGAAAACACCGGAGGGCGTGTACTTTATTACCTCGTGGATTCCTGATGGTGAGCTACCTGAGAAATATGGCGTCGGTGCTTTCCCTACAGACTACCCAAATGTATTGGACCGAAAATTAGGTAAAACAGGTGATGGTATTTGGTTGCACGGGACAGATCGCATTTATTATAGTCGTCCACCACTCGACAGTGAAGGCTGTGTGGTGTTAGCCAACCCGGATTTAAAAAAAATCCAGCAGCTGATTACCCCGGGGAAAACGCCGATTGTGATCGCCGATAAAATAAAATGGGTCTCAGTTACTGAATGGCATAAAATGCGTGCTGAGGTATTAAAATCTATCGAACGCTGGCGATTAGACTGGGAGAGTCTTAATGTACAAAAATATTTAAGTCATTATGGCGAAGAGTTTTGGAGTGGACGACATAATCAGCGTAGTTGGGCACAGCATAAGAAACGAATTTCAAAACAGAAAACCTTTCAGAAGGTCACCTTGAGTGATTTATCTTTATACTACTATCCACAGCTAAATGAGGCTGAAGGACACTCCGGGAATATGGTGCTGGCTCGATTTACTCAAAAATACCGATCTAATAACTACAATGGTGAAATAAGCAAACGTATTTATTTGGCTAAAAAGTCTGGGACCTGGAAAATTCTTTACGAAGGCCGTTAGTAATATCTTAATTTATACCAAAGCCTTCCAAACCATTCATGAAATACTTGTGCTGAGGTGCTGGCCGAATGAATGTTGGGTATTAGTCTAACATAAAAGGGTCGGTTGTCTGGAGTATGAAACCCCAGTGGTGCAGGTGTAACCGTGAAGCCTGCGTGTTCAAATGCTTCGGTCGCTCGGGCCATATGTAACGCATGCGTTACCAGGATTATATTCGTTTTGCTGTCATTGCCTATCATTTTATAAGTGTAGAGGGCATTTTCATAAGTCGTTCGACTTTGATCTTCAACCCAATGGGTTACCCCGACAAAAGAATTTTCAATGACATTTTTCATCAACACGGCTTCAGGGGCTTGTTCCCCATATACGCTGCCCCCGGATACCAATATGGGTAACTTTAATTTACGTTGCAGGTAGCTTCCATATCGGCATCGCTCTAATGCATGTCGCGATACGGTATCATTATTCTGATATTCCGGGGCAGCTGGGTATCGACCGCCTCCGAGAATTACAATTGCTTTAGCAGGAGCTGTTTGTGTTAATTCTTCTGTTAAGGGGGTGTTTGCTTGCGTCATTTCGACTAAGTTTGAACTGACCAGAGGAATGCTGATAAGAAATAGACTGATTAATCCGGTATAAAATAGTATCTGTCCACTGCGATAGAAACGTAAGCGCACAAGCGCACCAAGCAGGATAAAGCTGAAAAATAATCCAGGCGGGACAGCAAGCAGCGAAATTAATTTTGTAATCAGAACTTCCATGTTAGTTGTTCCTGGTAAATAGCGGGTTAGCTTATGTCTTGGGCTTGAATATCAGCGTGGTAGGAGGAGCGTACCATCGGTCCGCTGGCAACATTTTTAAAACCCATGGCATAACCTGCCAGTTCAAGCTCTTTGAATTCTTCCGGTGTGACATAACGTTCAACGGCAAGATGATGCTGACTGGGTTGTAAATATTGTCCAAGCGTTAACATGTCACAACCGTGATCGTGTAAATCCTGCATGACTGTTTTAACTTCATCAAGCGTTTCACCGAGACCTAACATTAATCCTGATTTAGTCGAGACGTCAGGGTTTGCAGCCTTAAAGTTCTTAATAAGATCTAACGACCATTGATAATCTGAACCAGGACGAGCTTTTTTGTAGAGACGAGGTATGGTTTCTAGATTATGGTTAAACACATCGGGTAATTGTTGGGTGATAACGGGCAAGGCTTTTTCCATACGTCCACGAAAATCCGGGGTAAGGATCTCAATTTTAGTTGCCGGGCAGTATTTGCGGATGGCTGCAATACACTGTGCAAAATGCTGGGCACCCCCATCGCGCAAGTCGTCGCGATCAACTGAGGTGATCACGACATAACGTAAATCCATCGCCGCTATAGTCTTTGCCAAATTGAGGGGTTCATCGGTATCGAGCGGTTCAGGACGACCATGGGCAACATCACAAAATGGACAGCGGCGAGTACAGATATTTCCCATGATCATGAAGGTTGCGGTGCCATGCGCAAAACATTCGCCAATATTGGGGCAGGCGGCTTCTTCGCAGACGGTATGTAAATTGTGTTCACGCAGGACGTCTTTGAGGTTTGCGACCGCAGGCGAATTGGGTGATCGAGCTCGTATCCAGTTAGGCTTTCTAAGTGGTTGATCTTTAGGGACAACCTTTATTGGAATGCGTGCTGTTTTACTTGCTCCTTTTAAAGGATTAGCCGCCTGGGGCAGAACTTCATTATGTTCATTATTGGGATCTTTCATCGGTTTTCGTATGGTTCGATGGCTATTGATTGTCGTTATTGTAACCCAATTGCTGGCATAGGTGATGGTGTAACCCCATTTTTACTTCATCGATATTCGGACCGGCATCAATTAGTGCCTTGAGCTGGGTCACCGGCATATTCTCATATCCGCATGGATTTATGTTTTTAAATGGCTCCAGGTCCATATCAACATTGAATGAAAGCCCATGATAAGTACAACCGTTCTTTACGCG
This sequence comes from uncultured Ectothiorhodospiraceae bacterium, assembly GCA_947259425.1. Lineage (GTDB taxonomy): Bacteria > Pseudomonadota > Gammaproteobacteria > UBA6429 > Thiohalophilaceae > SZUA-24. The sequence continues at coordinate 20,098 of CAMYMO010000020.1, forward strand.
TAAACCTAGGGCCGCAATCT
>CAMYMO010000021.1 GCA_947259425.1 uncultured Ectothiorhodospiraceae bacterium
TAGTGGATCATTATTGTCGTCCATGGGGGCTAACGTTAATCCATCCTTTGTCTTTAAACCTAAGACATACTGCACATCGATATCGGCATAGGCATGATTCAATTGAAACCCCTTTTTCTTGAATACGAGGGTCAATGCAGTCGTTAATAACGCTTCCATATCACCACGACGTTCTTTGCTGACTTTTAGCGGTGTGATCTTGAAAGATTGATAATTAGCAAAGGGAGCAGTCTTGTCATAACCAACCTGTTTTTTCAAAGCCGTGCGTTGGCTTGGGCTGTTTTGTTCGAGTTTTAATTTAACGCTTAAATTATTACGGGAGTCGGCTAAGCGCAATGCTTCCTGGTCGGCAATCTTACCGGCTTTATAAGCATCATACAGAGCATCATCAAAGGTTTTTCCAATACGGCCAGAGGTCTGTCCCATAGCTTCTTTAATCTTGTCTAAATCACCTTTTAAGATTAGCTCGGCAATGTACGGAGACTTAATCATGACCTCAACAATGGCAACGCGCTTACCACTAACCCCAGAGGCTAGTCGTTGTGAGACAATAGCATTTAGATGTAATGACATATCCATAAATAGTTGCTTATGTGTCGCATGTGGAAAGAAATTAATTACACGATCCAATGCCTGGTTGGCGTTGTTTGCGTGTAAAGTCGCCAGGCACAGATGCCCGGTTTCAGCATAAGCTAGCGCGTGTCTCATGGTATCCATATCACGTATTTCACCGATCATGATGACATCAGGTGCTTCACGAAGCGCGTTTTTTAACGCATTTTCATATGACAACGTATCTAAACCAATCTCACGTTGATTAACTAAAGACTTTTTGTGCTGATGTATAAATTCAATTGGATCTTCAATCGTTAAGATATGTCCAGGTCGACTGGAATTACGATAATCAATCATCGAGGCAAGTGATGTCGATTTACCTGTACCGGTACCACCCACCATGAGAATTAATCCACGTTCTTCCATAATAAGCTCACGTAACGATTCCGGTAAGCCTAATTGTTCAATAGAAGGAATATCACTTTTTACATAACGCGCGACCAGTGCAGGATCACCGCGTTGTTTAAATAAATTGATGCGAAAGCGGCCGATATTATTCAAGTAGATACCGAAATTTAATTCCAGCTCTTTCTCGAAAACTTTTGATTGTTCGTCGTTTACTAATGAATAAGCCAATTGATAAGCGATTTCTGGCGTGACCACATCCTTACCCAGAGACATCGGCTTACCTTCAATTTTAATCACTGGAGGAGCACCGACGGAGATATAGAGATCCGATGCTTGATGTTCAACCATTTTTGCTAACAGTTGCGTTAGATCCATATTACCTCTCCTGGTATGACCATTATTATTATATATGACTCAAATATTAAATGCCTCAACGAACAAATATTACCAAGAATAGGAAAATATAAGAGACAGTACTTTAATTTTCCTTGAAATCCATGTGGGTGACGCAAGCTAATTGTACATTGAGATCACTTTCAGCTTATTAAATATAAACTCGATAAATAATAATCCTGATACCATTGTTCTTATCACGCACTCTGAATCTGCCCTTTGTCGAATTAAAGATTTAATTCTATATTAGAAAAAAAACGTTACAGTTTGAAAAACCCGTATTACTGATTAAGAGAGTGTGCGTTAAATCGGGATATATTTACAAGTCCCCGATTACTTTTTCTTCACCCATTCGCCAGACGGTGATTTTACAAACTGTCCAGATGGCGTTTTTTCAATGGCCTTTTTACCAGCGAGCTTCTCAATCACACCCAGCTGTGTGTTATTACCTTTGGCAATCTTTTGATATTCTTTTTTGCGTGCAGTGTTAATCTGTTTCATTAAAGTCGCAACATCACTTGATGGCGAGCCCTTCACTGTCCCAAGGTAACCGTTGGGTTGTTCACCAACCAAGCCCTGTGACTTGGCTGTCTGTAGATCTATAGCCCAACTCGATGTCGTGAATCCCAGGCCAACCAACATGGCCAGTAACATTGGTATGGAAACTTTATTTAATAGTCTGCGTTTTATATTCATCTTTGTCCCCTTCAAAATAAACCTTTGTTCTCGCTGAATACATTATCAAGTTCCTTGTCGACCTTGACCCGTATCTCATGTTCAATTTTGACATTGAGATTGATATTGATTGGCTCCTTGGCTGAGACCTCAACCTGCGGTGTGCACGCGCTGACATTCCAAAGGAGTGCAGCAAGTACGCCGAAATTAAAAATTATTTTTTTCATTACCTTTCCTTCCTCGATGACTGGTATCATCAGCATAGCATCATCAACCTTTGCCAGCTACCTGGCCTTGTTAGATTTATCCAATACGCGTTTTTTTACTTGCTCAGATATTTCGCTACTCAATTGTAAACTTCGTAACAAGGCCGGAATATTTTCCTGTAAATTGAGATTTAAATTAATCGGTTGTCCATCTTGCCAGTCGGGATTCTGGCCTTGCAGGCGTACTTGTAACTGCATATCTCCGCCAGGTTTATAATTGGTGTTGACATCCAGTACATCGTATTTGAAATGACTCAATGCGTTTACCATTAAATTCATACTCGTATTGGTTTTTGCCAACGCAGCAACTTTGGCCGTCGGTGTATATTTAATGACACCACCAGGTTCACGTGCTGTCAGCTTACCATCTCGAATTACAATTTCCTTGTTGATAATTTCAATCGGAATTTTCCCATCAAGCAAGCCATCACCAGATAAACCCTCCTGACGTTCAAGTTCCATTAGCTCATGCACGCCCAGTCCTTCAAGTTGCAGGATAAACGTATTTTTGTCACGAGAAACATCATAATCAAATGGACCACTGAACACACGTCCACCCAGCATACGGGCCTCTAATTGATTGACATTAATAACCGGTATGAACGCATTCAAGTTGGGGGACAAAGTATAGTTCATGCTCACATCGTTAATTGGAAAGCCAATATTGACGTGCTTGACTGTCATCGGCACCGCTTTACGTGTTTTTAAACCATTTTCATAGGTTAAGCGAATGGTACTATCCATACCTTCGAATATCATTTCATTATAGTGGCCACCTATCCCATTCAGGTTTAATTGTCCTTTGACATCAAGCAGTTTGTTCCAGGATATGGTTCCACTACCCGATACCTGACCCTGAGTGAGATCAAATGGCATCACCCCGTCTTTTATAATGTTGCTGAGTCGCAATTTGTCGCCATTAAATTCAATCGGTACGAGATTGAATATGGTTTGTCCTTTTCCCGTGTTGATATCATGCTGTACAGACAAATCGACTTGCACTTTTTGTGCAAAACTTTTTAACATCGACTGTAATGTAAATTGATTAATATCAAGTTGATACGTACCCTGCCATTCACTACGCGGTAACGTCAACTTGTCCCATTGTCCACCCAGCGAAGCAATATTGACCTTGCCCGTCACCTGCCACTGATCACTAACCACCTTAGCCCGCCACTGACTACTTAATTCACCTTGCAAATCTTCCACCGAATGTATAAAAGGATAAAAAGATGACAACACCGGGGTCACCACCGGCAACAGGCGATTAAATTGTGTATGCAGTTGGCCTTTCAATATCAGTGCTTGATTTTGATCGGGTTTACTTTGTGATGGATCGTGTGCCTGCGGACGAACTTCGAGGGTTAACAATGGGGATTCATCTTCAACATTCGGAATAAGATGTATATGAGCTTGACCATTTCGACTGGCACCAGCCAAGAAGGTTAACGGAGCCGTTGATTGACGTAGTAACAATTCACCGACCAACTGAATAGATTGCTCACGCAACTCAGTATAAAACCACATGTGATATAACTTGCTGGAGTGCGTGCTTGCATCCAATTGCAAACGATCGAGCTTTAATTCTCCTATGGGAATATCCGTTAACCACTGACCGGATAAAAGACCGATCGGCAACGCCATTGTTTGTTGACCTGCTTGTATATCAGATAAACGCATCTGAAGATTGGCTTGTGGAATATGCACGCGTTGCAATTGGCCAGTTAATAATGTCGACAGTTGATAATTGACGCTAATAATCGGTACCTCAACCCGTAATTCATTATTAGCGACCAATCCGTTGAATGACAAGCCCTGCAACATCAACCCGCTCAAACTCGGATAATCAACCTGTACTTGCACATCGCGCATGCCATATGTGGCTAATTGTGAGCGAATCACCTGAGCAACTAACCAGGGTGAACTCGCGTAGAGTCCACCGAGTATGACCAGCACAGTCGATATACTTATATATATTCGTTTGCTACGTCGCGTCATCGTGATCGATACCGTTTCAGAATGCATTATTATCTATCATTATTGCTGAACTTTAACTGAATAGGGTTAAAAAAAATCCTGTTTCAGCTTAGTGATATATCTGTGCTAACAATTCAGACAATTTTAGCTTTTGCCCAGGGAGTGTTTTGTACATCACGTCTTTATTCTGTAGTAATTCAATCAATTTTGTTGGAGCAACTTTATAGTCACCCACTATTTCTGCATGACCAGCTGTTATCTCGATATTCTCTAATCGCGTAGTTTCATCCACACGACTAAAATATTGTTCTTTTACACTAAAAACATAATCATCCTCAGTACATGTGCCATTCTCATCACGTTGACGACAGCTACCTGTCTCATCCGTCACTATTTTCAAGTGTGAGGTGACTCGATCATGCAATGTCCCCGGCTGTTGAATAAATGGTGAGGGTGTCGTTATCTCGTACCACTTATCACCACTAATAAGCTGACAAATGGGTACAACAAGCCCCAAGGTTAACCAGCGCATGGTCGTTGAGGCACAGTGATCGGCTGCCGCAATTCCCGCATAGGGAGCCGAAATGGTAACAAGCTTTAAAGAACCATTATCAACAGAATGTTGATCCTGACGTCCTTTTGTTAACGCACTACGAGCAACCAATCCACCCTGGCTATGACCTATCACGGTTATATTAGGATTATCCATTTTTGTTGATAGTGCATTCAAAGCCGTAATCAACTCTGCAGAACTTTTTATCAGGCTGTCGCGATCATTGTAGTTAAAACACACGGTTTGTTGACCATGAAAAGCGAACACCTGAGCCAAAGAGCGAAACCGTGCGGCTGATCCATAGCACCCATGCACAATAACGATCACCGGTTCATTTGAGTTAATTCTGATTGTAGGATCTGATGACGTCGTACAAGATGTTAACCCATCAATGCTCGCAGCAAAATTTGCGGTGGGTAAATTTTTGCTATCGATGCTCGCAAATGCCGGATCAGATGGTACCGGTGTTGTACAACCTGGCAACCACGTTAGCACCATCAGAAGTAAGAACATCGACGGTAATTGATTATCCATGCTGCCTACCTTAATTAAATCGTTATAAAGAACTAATAGTA
>CAMYMO010000022.1 GCA_947259425.1 uncultured Ectothiorhodospiraceae bacterium
TTTAGTTCGTTCTAATCACTAAAAGTAACCTGGAAGTTCCCAATAACGTTCTTTAGGAGGAAGTCATGTTTAAATTTAACCAAAAAAAGTTAAAGCTGACATTATTATCAGTTTGTGCCTCGTTTTTAATGAGTTCGGTTGCCGTTGCAGAAGATGATGATGATGAGAATAATATTGTTGCCGGCATCATCAGTGCACCGGTTGTCATGAATGGCTTGGTTGCCAACGAACCCACTGAATTTAATCTTATTTTCAATGCGGAAGGGGTGGGGCTTAAACGTGCACTTGATCCGAATGTGTTTGGCTATCAAATTCCTATGGATGGACGCATGGAGATTGAGTTAAGCGAGGAATTTAAACGCAATACCCGCATCAATGCCGAAACTGGTTTGAGTGAACCCGTGCCGATTAATCCAAACGCAAATATCATTTTAACCACCGGTCCGCAAAATCCGATCATTTTTGCTGCGGGTGATACGGTGGCCAAAGGTAATTGGAGCGTGTCGGATGATGGAGCAAACCTGATTACGATTACGCCGAACGGAGGGACGGGAGCAAATGGTTTAGAGAATGCGCGCGCCAATGAGATCGGCATGAAAGTTGTTCACATTCGACCTAACCCACGAACGGTTGAGGGTATGCCGTATATCAATGGTGATGTCGGAGAGGAAGGTGAGGTCGAGATACGTATATATGATGCTGCAGACCGATTGATCGCGGAAGGCGAAGCTGAATTTGATTTTGCTGCACGAGTGGGTCGTCAGATACATATCACCAATGATGGTTTGCGTACCACGCCGGGTAGTTCACCGGATGTCGAGACGATTGAATTGATCGATTTTCAGCGAGTTTTACCGGGAACATCACTCACCAATACAACAAAGACAGCACCCTTTTCGGCCGGTTATCCTTATGCGCCACGATTTATTATATTTGAAGCGCTCGATCCGACTGTTCGTGGTCAATTCACGGATGCATCCTTTATTCCTCAAGCGGGAATTGCAGGCATAAGTTATGAGATACATCCCACAAAACCCTGGCGGGCTAAATTGATTGAGATTAATTCTGTTGGTCAGCAAAAAACCGTAGGTTCAATCGTGATGAAAGGTCCGGATAAACATAGTCGTGGCGAAATTTTACCTTCAGTGGGCAGTACGAGCTTAGATGGCAATGGAAGCCGCTTTAGCGTACCGGTGAAAGTCGGGAATAAACCTGGACGTTATACAGTCACCGTGCGTTTCCATGGCGGAGGTAAAGCAACGACGACGATATATGCAGTAAATTAAGGTTTAAAGTACGTTGAAGATTGATCGAGGCCGTAACAAGCCTCGATTTTTTTATGTACAATAAAAGCAAGCAACAGGTCTGCGATAGCGTATTTTGAATATCTAATCAAAATAAGTTTGTTATTATGCTTATCTGGTTTGGTCAAAGGCAAATTATAAAATGGAAGCGTTTATTATCCCTAAATCGTGGGGGGACCTGGAAACACAAGCTGAAAATGCATTTGGTTTTGGAAAAGAGTCGGTTTTAGAATTATTACATAATTTACAAACCCATCTGGGTAGCAATAAAGATGATCAATATAAGCTGATTTACGCTGCTGGCTGGCTTGAGGGGGTATTACATGCTCGCCGCGAATTAGAACGTGCACAAAAATATCCCGATACAATTCGCGATTTGGGCAGCATGCTTGAGCATGTTAGTGATCAGTATCGTTCGGATCTCGTTTCGGAGGGTCGTAAAATGGGCATCCAGCTTGAGATCACACATAACCAACACACGATACCTGAACGCCTCAATATGGATTTAACTGAACTGTTCGAAGATCAGTTAGACGATCTGTTAGCACAGGATAGCGCTGCTCGCTCAGTACCGACGGCGATGTTCATACTTTTTGCTAAAGCAATCGACCCGACGGTGATATACCAAAAATTTATCGATGGATTCTCCGTTGGATACAATGAAACCATAACCAATACAAATACGATCCCTAATACGGTTAGCCGATTTTTAAAATCCAGCCTGCCACGTCGTGATGAAGGTTATGTCTTTATTAATCACTATATTTTCGAGTCTGAAAATAGCGATTTAATCGTTAACACAAAATTGTATATGAATCCGTTAATAGCAAATTCTGTACTTAGACTGGAAAACGAGCTTGATGATTCCGTTATCGCTGAAGTGGAGGTGAATCATCGGTTGTATGACGAATTACGTGTGCTAAAGGGACAGGAAGACGATTATTTACAGGCAGCCAGGTTATTAATGGATAGCCTGGCGGCTACTCAGGATAAAAACCTTATTCGCGCACTAGCCGTACAGGCCTCAAATCAAATCGTGATCAAGGTAGCAGATGACTTTTCCGCACGGATAGCCGATGTCTATGATAAACCGTTTGCAGAACATGTTCAGCGATTGCGAAAATTTAGTCCGGTTTCCAAACAGTATAAAAACTTTATCGCACCGAATGGCTATGAAAATATAATTGAGAAAATAACTGAGTTTGTGTCGTCAATCACCGGCTTGTCAGGGGCTTTTTTTACTGAGTTAGATAACCATCTTAACGAACTAAGACAGACGGCAGGAATAAAATAGGGGCAAGTCAGGTTATTTATCTAAAAGAGATTGCCAGGCAGGGTGACGTTTAATTTGGTTTAACGCCTTTTTGAGCAAACGAATTCCAGGCTCTTTTCGATGCCAGGTGGATGCACCCGATGGATGGGGTAAGGCAATACAATCGATTTTATTATCATTTAGCGTGATCGGTTTTTTCTTGCCAATCACATCAACCAATTTATCGACTTCAAAAAATTGAGAGATAGCCAATTTACCTACTGGGATAAGCAGCTGTGGTTTTAAAATATTGATTTCACGTTGTAACCAATGTGAACAATTTTTAATTTCTTCTTTATTCGGAACACGGTCGCCACCTTTAACCAGTTTGCCTGGAAAACAACGACATACGGCGGCCATGTAGACCTGATGTCGAAACTCGGTTTCGTCCAGGCCAATTTCAGTAAACCATTTGAATAAGGTCTTACCGGCCGTCCAGGCAAAGGGTTTTTTTATATCGACCTCTTTTATACCTGGGGCTTGCCCAATCAACATAATCGGCGAGACCGCCGGGATGCCGGTTACCGGGGTGCCGATCATTTGCGAACATCGTGTGCATTTTTTTAAGCTGGTTTGATGTCGTCGAAGCTGGGTAATAATGGCCATAGTTTTATTCTACCGATTTTTGATCTATTGCTGAAGGCTACTGACATAACGCTGTCAGTAGCCGTTTGTTAATCTCTTATGGCGTTTTATTTTAAATCAAAGGTTCAATAATCAAGGAGACTATTATGGACGATCAAGCGATGAAGCAACATGGTGCATTTAGCTGGAACGAGTTGATGACCACGGATGTGGCCGCTGCCAAGACTTTTTATGGGGCGCTATTTGGCTGGACATTACGTGACGAGCAGACGCCTGAAATGGTCTATACCATGGCCAAGTTAGGTGATAAGGAGACAGCAGGCATGATGGCGATACCTGACGAGGCGCAGGGAATGCCGCCAAGTTGGGGCGCCTATGTGACCGTGGATGATGTCGACAAACAGGTACAACGGGTCGAGGACTTAGGCGGTAAAGTGGTGATGCCACCTCGTGATATACCGGATGTAGGACGGTTTGCCGTGATCAGTGATCCGCAGGGTGCTATGCTGACCATGATTACCTATAGCTGTTAGGCGTTCAAATTATGGCCAATCGATACTTCAGCAAGCCCGCATTCACGTTTTTAAATAAATTGGCAAAAAATAATAATCGTGAGTGGTTTAACGATCATAAACAGGAGTATGAAGATACGATTCGTACGCCTGCATTGGCGTTTATTGCTGATATCAGCCATGAGTTGGCGATGATTTCCCCTCATTTTCTTGCGCTACCGAAGAAAGTGGGGGGATCACTGATGCGAGTTCATCGCGATGTGCGGTTTGGTAAAGATAAACGCCCCTATAAAACCAATATTGGCATTCAATTTCGTCATGAACTCGGTAAAGATGTGCATGCCCCTGGATTTTATTTACATATTGAACCGGAAGAATGTTTTGTTGGTGTGGGTATCTGGCGCCCCGATTCGACCGCACTGGGTAAAATACGTGATCACATTTGTGAACAGGGTAAAAAGTGGACGGAAGCACTTAATGAAAAACCGTTTAAGCGACAATTTGAGTTGGGCGGCGATACGTTAGTAAGACCACCACGAGGTTATGACAAAGAACACCCTTTAATTGAATCGCTCAAGCGTAAAGATTATATCGCACTATCGCGTTTAACCAATGAACAGATACAGAATGCGCGATTTAAAAAAACGGTGGTGGATCGGTTTCGAATGGCGGACCGTTACATGAAGTTTTTGTGTAAGGCGCTTGAGTTAAGGTATTAACCATGCGCCGCGCCGATCGACTTTTTCAAATTGTTCAACATTTACACCCGGAACGCGTGACGACCGCGCATGATCTGGCCGAAGAGTTAGAGGTGTCTGAACGAACTATCTATCGGGATATCCAGGATTTAAGCCTGTCGGGTGTACCGATCACCGGTGAAGTTGGAATAGGTTATCGGCTGTTGCCCGGCTTTCAACTTCCGCCATTAATGTTTAAGGAAGAAGAACTCGAAGCCTTGTTGTTGGGGGCGCGTATGGTACGGGCCTGGACCGACAAAGGCTTGGCCAGCGCCGCGGATCAAGCCTTACAAAAAATCGAACACGTGATCCCTGACCGAATGAAGCACCAATTAGATAACCAGGATATGATTGTCCCGGATTTTCCGATGGAAGGAATGGCGGGTGAACAACTGTATATTGTGCGCCAGGCAATCAAGACGCAGAATAAAATCGAGATTGATTATACTCGTGCCGATGGCAAAAATTCTGAGCGGGTAGTGCACCCATTAGGTTTGTTTTACTGGGGTAAGGTCTGGACCCTGGTCGGTTGGTGTGAACTGCGCAATGCCTTTCGACATTTCAGGTTGGATAGAATGCTCTCGGTTACGCAACGCAGTGAAAATTTTGAATTGCTTGAGGGACGAACCTTACAGGACTACCTTCGCGATGAGTGTGGTGTAGACAAATTTTAGTTGCTTAAACCGAATTCTACTAATTTATAAAATTATTTCAGACTAAGTCATTAATACAAATTGGAGGAATCATAATGGAACAAGCACAAACTGATTAGTCAAAATAAACCTCTCAAACTTCAAGAGTTTTGAGCAATTCGAATCCGCCTCCAGCTCGTCAGCAACATCAGAGAACTCGCTCTATTCAATTTCGCCATTGATAGTAAATTACGAGGCTGAGACCTGGCTAGGTTTAAGCTCAGTGATACCGTAAGTTGCGCGGATA
>CAMYMO010000023.1 GCA_947259425.1 uncultured Ectothiorhodospiraceae bacterium
CCTAAATCAGATGATGGCGAGCAATACCTTTCAGGAGGCCTATAAAAATTACCAAAGCCTGATCCATCTAAAATATGTCTTGAAAAAATGGTGGTCACAACTGCCTGCCTACGAGTTAATGTTAAATGAGCGCCGCAATGCTTATTACAAAAAATTACCCGAGGTCGCCAGCGATGCACGCCTGAAAAGCATTACCGGTATGCAAGACAAGCGCAATCAGCTTGCTACGGAAATCCAACGCATAAAAAATGAAAACGATGGGTTTGCCTTGGTCACTGAGGAAGAAGAAGATCTAGTCTTAACCTTAAAGAACGTTGAAAAGAAACTGGCCTTATTATCAAAAACCCAGGACATGAGCTACGAATACGAGAAGTTCAAACTCTTAAAAGGGGTCATGGACTTTAAACTACAAAGTGAATTTGTCCCACGTTTGTGGTCCGTACAAAACCATCTAAAACAACTTGACCGCGCCCTTGAAAAGACACGCAAAGGCAAACGAAGTTTAGTCAAAACAGCAAACAATGCGCCAAAATTTTTCGAAGGTTATGACCAGAAGATTGTCTGGTCAAAGACTCGCATCCAGAATTTGCTCGCACGTTTGGATACTTCGATTAAAAGACAAGAACAATATATTATTAAAATTGCCCGTGAAGGTTTAATCAAACGCCGTCAACAACTTGAAAACTATCATGTCCGAGCACGCTTTGGCATTGCCCGACTTTATGATAGTTTGATCATCGATAAAGATAAACAGGCGGCTGAAGCAGCACAGAAACAAAAAGAAGCAGAACAGGCCGATGACGAACCAGCAGCCGAAGATGCAAACGAAACATTAGAATCAACCGAAGTAAGTCCATCGAGCGATGCGCCTGCTACAGAACCTTCAACTGAATCACCTGCAGTACAAGAAGCACCTGCAGCAGTCGATGAAGACCTGACGAAGGGGGATCAAAATGCACCATAAGATCCTACTTTGCTTATTAGCAGGTCTGGCACTAACAGCCTGTTCTTCAAACAGTAAAAAACTGGCGACGATTGATAACATCGAAGATCGAAGTATTGATTTAGTTGAACCGCAAGGTGACTTACCGATCGATGAAGATACCGCGCGCAAGTATTATCAGGAATTCCTGTCGATTACGACGGATTATACACTCTACAGTCAGGCCTTACGCCGGCTCGCCGACTTACAACTAAAAGAAGGTGAAGAACAATTATCAGCCGATAGCGAGAAAGCGGTTGAAAAGGGTCAGCAAGACACCCAGGCATCAATACGCTTATACACCACCTATCTGGAATCGCATCCGAACCATCCCAATAACGATCAAATCCTTTATCAACTGGCCAAAGCCTATGAGCTAAATGGCCAACCGAAAAAATCGTTAGAGATCTTAGATCGCATCATGCATTTTTATCCGAACACCAGCTATCGAGATGAAGTGCAATTTCGACGTGGTGAAATGTTATTTTTGTTACGCCGTTACGCGAGCGCAGAACAAGCCTATTTTGATATTGTGAAAAACAATCAGGAATCCCTGTTTTATGAGAAGGCTATCTATAAATTTGGCTGGACTCAATTTAAAACCAACCGTTACAATGAAGCATTGAATAATTTCTTTATTATTCTTGATCGCAAGTACCAGCAAGGAATCCTGAAAAATAATGCCTCGCTAAATGACCTGGCAGGTCCAGAACGCGAACTTATACTAGACACGCTGCGTGCCGTTAGCCTGAGCTTTGCCTATCAATACAGTGAACTCAATATTACCAATTACTTTACCCAAAATGGTAATCGTGCTTATGAGCCACTGATCTATTTAAGTTTGGGTCGGTTACATATGGAAAAAGAACGCCCCAAGGATTCGGCTGATACCTATATGGCCTTTGTGCAGCGCTACCCCGCCTCACCGCTGGCACCTGAATTCCATACCGAAGCCATCAGTGCTTATCAAAAAGGTGGATTGACTTCATTAGTCTTACCGGCTAAAGAAAAATTTGTAAAACTGTATGGTGTTGGCTCTGAATACTGGAATAAACAAACTCCTGAGGCACATGAGCAGATAAAACCATTACTGGCAAAACATATTATTGAGATTGCCAGTTATCACCACGCGCTCGCCCGCAAGACTAAAAAGTCTAAACAGTTCCTGGTCGCGTCAAACTGGTATGGGCTTTATATTAAAAACTTCCCTCATGATCGTAAGACCGCACAGATGAACTTCTTAATGGCTGAAGCCTTATATGATGGCCGCTACTTCGTGCAAGCCGCTGAAGAATTCGAAAAAACCGCTTATAGCTATCCGATACACCCGAAGAGTGCAGAAGCAGGTTACGCGGCAATCTTAAGCTACAAACAAATTGAAAAAGCCCAACCGAAAAAGTTTGTGCAAAGAACAATCCTCGAGTCGGCTCCAGTGGCAGCTGGCGCTCAGCAACTTGATGCAGGTAATACCAGAACATCATCGAGCCCAATTAGCTTGCAGGACAAAGCCATCGCGGTGTCATTACGGTTTATCGAACAATTTTCCAATGACAAACGCGCCATTTCGGTAATGGCGAGTACCGCTGACTACCTGTTTAAATCGAAAGACTATTTACGCGCGGCATCGGTTGCACAAAAGTTGGTTAAAAAGAATATCACCGATCCGAAAATTGCCAAGACGGCCTGGAATGTACTCGGTCACTCAGAGTTTGAACTCGGCAATTATGCCGAGGCAGAAAAAGCTTATCGCGAAAGTCTGCGCCGCCTGTCCAAGAAAGATAAAAACTATCGTGGCACCTATGATCGACTGGCGGCCAGTATTTATAAACAAGGTGAACAGGCTCGTGAGAAAGGTCAGGCTGCCGTTGCGGTTAACCATTTTCTTAGAGTCGGACAGGTTACCCCCGCTTCCAGTTTAACCGCCAACGCGGACTTTGACGCGGCCTCAACCTTGATCGAAGGCAAACAATTCAAACGCTCATCAAAATTATTAGAAGATTTCAGACGAAAATATCCAAACCATAAGTTAACGAAAGATATCCCGGTCAAGCTTGCACTTATCTACAGTGAAACCGGACAAAGCGGACGCGCGGCACGAGAAATGGAACGCCTGGCCAAAGCCAATGCGCGTACCAATAAAAAATACAGTGCGGACTTATTATGGAAGGCTGGGACCTTTTATGAAAAGGCACGTATGAACAAAGATGCCACACGCGTCTATCAACAGTTTGTCAAAGAACACCCCTACCCGCTTGAACGTTCGATGGAAGCCCGTCATAAGCTGGCCGAACAGGCACGCCTTTCCGGCAACGGTAAACTTTGGGGACAAGAACTCCAGGCCATCATTCGCGCCGATGCCAGAGGCGGTTCGCAACGCACACCACGAACCCAATTCCTGGCGGCGGATGCCACCTTTAAGCTGGCTGAAGGACATTACAAAGTCTATAAAAATACGCGGATTAGCAGACCAATCAAAACCAGCATTAAACGCAAGAAACAGTTAATGCAAAACAGTATCAATGCCTATAACACCGCAATCAAATATCGGGTTGCCGAGGTCACCACCGGTGCCACCTACCAGATTGGCGAAATCTATCGCGACTTCGCCAATGCGCTGATGAAGTCACCGGCACCAAAAGGATTGTCCGGCGACGCACTCGATCAATATCGTTTGCTGCTGGAGGATAAGGCCTTTCCGATTGAAGAAAAAGCCATCGATATCCACGCCGCCAATCTAAAACAAATCAACGATGGGATTTATGATGAATGGGTTAAGAAAAGCCTCAAAAAGTTAAGAAAATTATCCCCTGCCCGCTATGCTAAAGATGAGAAGAGCCAGGCCTATGTTGAAACACTCTATTAATCTTATTCCTGCTTGCTTATTAGCCAGTTTAATCGGCTGTGCGGGCGGACCTGCCGAACAAGCGGATAGCGGTGTTTCGACAGCAGCAGCCTCAACCGCAATTAAACCCGCTGATGTTGATTCATCAACCAAAGCAGCTTACAACAAAGCTATCAATGCGATGAAAAACGGGCGTGACGATAGCGCTATCAGACAATTTCAGGCCATCACCCAAACACATCCAAACCTGGCCGCGGCCTTCGTCAACCTGGGTTTGATCCATTTAAAATATAAACGCTACGAGAAAGCGGAAAAAAGCCTGTTACAGGCGACCACGATACAACCCGCGGACCCGGTCGGCCAAACGCACCTGGGACTGGTTTATCGACATTTAGGAAAATTTAAAGAAGCGCAACAAGCTTATGATCAAGCCTTAAAAAGTGATCCTAAGTACTCGTTCGCACATCTTAATGCCGGAATTTTATATGATATATACCTAAACGATCTGGCACGGGCATTGAATCATTATCAACAATATCAAGCGCTCACCAACAACGCCGATAAAAAGGTCGACAAATGGATCATCGACCTACAACGACGAGTAAAATCCAATGGCTAGTATTAAATCAACTATTAAAGTTTGCTTTTCTTTGTTTATGGTATATTCAATCAGTCTGCCTTTGCATGCTGCTGAAAAATTAGACATGGAAGGCACGCGAATCCGCGGAAACCAGGAATTACCCAAGGTTTTATATATTGTGCCGTGGAAACAATCAGAGATACCCGATTTAAGCCAACCTCCCCTGGAAAGTTTGATCGATGAGGCCTTAACCCCGGTTGACCGGGAAGTATTTCAGCGCAAAATTCGTTACTACGATTCACTAAGCACACAAGAAGTAGGGAATAATGAGAACTAGTCTGTAGTTCAAGCACTTAGATTCATGAGCTAATAACATTATTGAGATAACACATACTATAATATCTATTAAACACAGAATTCGTACCGTGAAGCACAAATTACATCCATCCAATCCAATTTTTCAATTTAATCTGACCAGGCTCAGGAGGTCATATGTATAACGACGTTGTCAGCTTTTTTCAGGACGGCGGCAATTTCATGTATTTGATAATGCTAGTATTCGCTTTTGGTTTAGCGATTGCTCTGGAACGTTACCTTTACCTAACCGTTGCCAAGGCCAACAACCGCCGCATGATGTCTAAAGTCATGCCATTACTGCAGCGCGGTGATTACAAGGCCGCCTATGGTGTCGCCAGCAAATCAAATCATGCCGTAAGTCGTATGTTATCGCAGGGCTTATCTCGTTATAAATCGGCCAGTAATCGAGACGATATCGAGACCGCGATGGAAGAGAGCATGATGGAAGTGATTCCCCGGCTTGAAAAACGCACCCACTACCTGGCGACGTTCGCTAACATTGCCACCCTGTTGGGTCTACTTGGTACCATCCTTGGCTTGATCAAGGCCTTTACCGCCGTTGCCCAGGTTGATGCCTCGTTAAAAGCCGAAATTCTCTCAACCAGTATCTCGGTAGCAA
>CAMYMO010000024.1 GCA_947259425.1 uncultured Ectothiorhodospiraceae bacterium
GATAGGTTCTGAGGAATACGATTTAATCAGTAAGGCCTTTATCGTGGCTGACGAAGCGCATGGTGAACAGACTCGTGTCTCTGGCGAGCCCTATATCACCCATGCGATGGCCGTCGCCGAAATTCTGGTTAAGTTACACCTTGATCCACAGGCCGTGGCTGCCGCCATTTTGCATGATGTGGTGGAGGATACCGAGGTATCACTGGATGATATTCAGGCCTTGTTTGGCCAGGAGGTCTCGGGTCTGGTCGATGGGGTGACAAAACTCTCTTTTATCGAACAACAGGATCTCAGTGAACGGGGTACGAAAGAGCATTTGCATGCTGAAAGCTTACGTAAGCTTTTATTGGCAATGGCTGTAGACGTTCGCGTAGTCCTGATCAAGTTAGCCGATCGGCTGCATAATTTACGGACCCTTAAATATTTAAATGAGGCAAAACAAAAACGGGTCGCCAAAGAAACCATGGATATCTATACCCCGTTGGCGAATCGTTTGGGTATTTGGCAGATTAAGTGGGAACTTGAAGATCTATCATTTCGTTACCTTGAACCTGAAAATTACAAAAAAGTCGCGGCATTTTTAGATGAGCGTCGAGTGGATCGTGAACGCTATATTAATAACGCGATTCGAATTATCAAGGCAGAAATGAACAAGGCGGGGATTAAGGCGGAAGTGTATGGACGCCCGAAACATATTTATAGCATCTGGAAAAAGATGCAACGTAAAGGCCTGGATTTTAATTCGGTTTACGACATCCGCGCGATTAGGGTCTTAGTTAATAAAGTACAG
Source organism: uncultured Ectothiorhodospiraceae bacterium (assembly GCA_947259425.1). Taxonomy (GTDB): domain Bacteria; phylum Pseudomonadota; class Gammaproteobacteria; order UBA6429; family Thiohalophilaceae; genus SZUA-24. Next base: position 791 of record CAMYMO010000024.1, read on the forward strand.
GATTGTTATGCGGCGTTGGGGGCGATTCATACACTATGGCGTCATATCCCACGTGAGTTCGATGATTATATTGCGACACCAAAAGAGAATATGTACCAGTCAATTCATACCGCTGTAATAGGACCGGATGGGAAAACCCTGGAGGTACAGATTCGTAGCCATGATATGCATAACCATGCCGAGTTAGGGGTGGCGGCCCACTGGAATTATAAAGAGGGCGGTAAGTCCGATAGCAACTACGAACAAAAGATTGCCTGGTTGCGACAAATGCTGGAATGGAAAGATGAAACGGATGATGCCGGTGATTTTATCGATCGATTCAAGTCTGAAGTGTTCCAGGATCGTGTCTATGTGATCACGCCACAAGGTGACATCATTGATCTGGCGCAAGGGGCCACCCCGTTGGATTTTGCCTATCACATTCATACCGATATTGGTCATCGTTGTCGTGGTGCAAGAGTGGATGGTCGTATCGTCAATCTAACCTATGAACTAAACAGTGGTGAACAAGTAGAAGTGTTAACCACCAAAACAGGCAAACCAAGCCGTGACTGGTTAAACCCACAACTCGGTTATTTAAAAACATCACGTGCCCGGGCAAAAGTACGACACTGGTTTAAACAACAAGATCACGAACAAAATGTAATGCAAGGTCGTGAGGCACTCGAAAAAGACATACGGCGATTAAATTTGCAGGGTATAAATCATAAAGCCCTGGCCGAAAAATTTAACTTCGATAATGTTGAAGACTTTTATGCCGCGAACGGCCGTGGCGATATTACCTCGAACCAAATCGCGTCGCGTGGACATAGTGTCTTTCAACCTGAAGAAACCACTCGACAGCCCGTACCCGCGGCACGAAAACCACGAACAGTAACCCAAGGTGATATTAATATCGAAGGGGTTGGAAATCTGTTAACAAGCATGGCTCGCTGCTGTTCACCGGCCCCTGGGGATCCCATTATTGGTTATATTACTCAAGGCGCGGGGGTGACGGTCCATCGTAAAGATTGTCGTAATATCTTAAAAATGCCGGATTCGCGTCGTAGTCGATTGATTAATGTGGAGTGGGGCGCCAATGCAAACGAGCTATATCCGGTTGATATTCAGATAGAAACGATTGATCGTCAGGGATTATTGCGAGATGTTTTAAATGTATTATCGAATGAGAAAATCAATGTGAATGCAGTCAACACGATCTCGAATAAAAATGACAACACGGCGTTGATGAATTTGACCATTGAAGTCGATAGCGTGTCTCAATTGAGTAAAATATTAAATCGTATCGGACAACTTAATAACGTTATCGAGGTACATCGAATTCGTTCTTCCTAACGGACCTAAGTCACAAATCATCACAAAACTATCACTGTGTGCAAATACCAGGAAATATGGAGTACGAACTAATACAGGATATTAACAAATCCGGATGTTAATTCCTGGCTAATTATTGTACCATGCCGGTGTTCTCGTTTTTAAAAAAATAAAAATCAGCTTAATAATTAAAGATATGGTCTAATACAAACCTATGTTTCATCCCTTATCCCTATTTGTTGGTCTTCGTTACACCCGTTCGAAACGGCGTAATGGATACGTGTCATTATTTTCGTTTGTCTCAATCATCACGCTTTGTCTGGGGGTCATGCTGTTAATCGTGATCTTGTCGGTGATGAATGGTTTTGAAAAGGAAGTACGCGAACGTATCCTGAATATGATCTCGCATATTACCGTGTCGGGTTTTGATGGCAAAATCAAAGACTGGGAGACCGTAATAAAGAAAGTCAAACAAAATCCAGAGGTCGTCGGAACAGCGCCGTTTATTCGTGCTGAAGGCATGTTGATATACAAAAAGCAGGTTCAGGGTTCCTTATATCGTGGCGTTGATCCCAAATTAGAAAGATCCGTTTCTAAAGTCCATTCAAGCATGGTCGCCGGTTCGCTGGACGATCTGGTGCCAGGTAAATTTGGCATTATTTTGGGGCAGGATCTCGCTTTTAAATTGGGTGTGGATGTAGGCCAAAAGGTTACCATGGTCACGCCGAGCGCAAATGTAACCCCGGCCGGTGTTATGCCAAGATTAAAACGGTTTACCGTCGTCGGTATTTTTAAAGTTGGTTTTTATCAATACGACAGTGCCGTTGGCCTGATTCACATTGATGATGCCGCTCGGGTGTTTCGAAAAAAGGATGGGGTATCCGGTGTCCAGGTTCAGGTAAAAGATCTGTTAAATGTTGCGCCAATAAAACGGCAATTACAAAACCAGTTTGAGCACGAGTACTGGGTAAAAGACTGGAGTTATTATCACTCAAATTGGTTCAGCGCGGTGCAAATGGAAAAACGAATGATGTTCGTGATTCTGTTTATTATCATCGTGGTGGTCTCGGTCAATATTATTTCCAGCATGATTACCGTCGTTAACGATAAACGCAGTGACATCGCCATCATGCGAACCTTTGGCGCCAAGACCAGCACGATCATGAGAATTTTTCTGGTACAAGGCAGCGTGATTGGCGTGGTCGGCACATTGGTCGGCGTTCTGTTTGGTGTGTTGTTATCATTGAACCTCGAAAATTTGTATACACAACTTGTTAATCTAACCGGAAAACAGGTTATTGATCCCAGTGTTTATTTAATCAGTGATTTACCCACCGATGTGCAACTGGAACAGGTATTGGTGATCGGTATTTCATCGTTAGTCATGTCCATCATTGCCACGATCATCCCCGCGATTACCGCAAGCCATGTTAATCCAGCCGATGCGCTGCGATATGAATAGGGGTACGAATAGCGATATGTATAGGGATTAGAACAAATGAATCCAGCGACGAATTTATCAAGTAAGCGAATTATCGAATGTCAAAACCTGACCAAGACCTACAAAGAAGGTCCGCTACCGGTCGAGGTGTTAAAAGGGATTTCGTTATCCGTTGCAGAAGGTGAGCAGGTTGCTATTGTTGGTGCATCGGGTTCAGGCAAAAGTACCCTGTTACATCTATTAGGCGGTTTAGACGTGCCTACCGCGGGCGATGTGTTTGTGGATGGCCAAAACATGGGCAGCCTGGATGATAATGCACGTGGCAGTTTACGAAACCGAACCCTGGGATTTGTTTATCAATTTCATCACTTATTAATGGAATTTACCGCGCTAGAAAACGTGGCGATGCCATTATTGGTGCGCGGTGAACCTGTCGCCAAGGCACGCCAGGCTGCCTTTGAGATCCTGGATAAAGTCGGGTTAAAACACCGTATTGAACACAAACCGACGGAACTGAGTGGTGGCGAACGCCAACGTGCGGCCATTGCCAGGGCATTGGTCAGCAATCCCAAATGCGTACTTGCCGATGAACCAACTGGAAACCTTGATCATAAGACCGCAATGAGCGTCTATGAATTGATGTTAGAGCTGAATGATGAGTTTAAAACCAGCTTCCTTGTCGTCACCCACGATCTCCAGTTTGCCAAACGCATGGAACGTACGTTATTGCTTCAAGATGGATTTTTAACCAATTAAAACAATGAGATATGAAGGTTATTTAATGTATAGTTAAAGTAATTTATTAAGTTTTGTTCTGTTTGTTTTTTGCACACATCCGTCTTTTCCTCGCCGACCACTGGTTCACAATATTGATTCGCCACAATAATCGTATGAATCCGTAACCGAGACTGCCACTGACCGTCGCACAGATTAAACAGCCGAGCAGAAACGGCTTCCATCTGGGGGCTAACTCATTTGCGATCCAGTCCATTGAAAGTTCAAAATGCCATTCGCCCACCGGGATGTTTAAGGTCCAGCAGCCCACTAAATAGGCAAAATAAAACATCGGTGGAATCGTGAATGGATTGGTTATCCAGACCAGTGCGACGGAGATGGGCAGATTAACACGTCGCCAAATGGCGGCGGCGGCCGCCAAGACCATTTGGAAGGGTATCGGCACAAACGCCATAAAAAACCCGACAAAAAAAGCACCCGATACCGATTTGCGGTTGATATGTAACAGGTTGGGATCCTGCAGCAATTTACCAAAAACTTTTTGCAGATGAGGGTGTTTGCGAACCTTGTCTGGATGAGGCAACCAACGCTGGATGAACTTCTTTGCCATAAGATACTTATTAACCTGAATCCAAAAGCCTGATACTATCGTATTATTATTTCAGTTAACTAACACGGATGTTAGTCATGATGCGTAGCGCCGCACTTGCCTTGTTTTCAGGCATATTTATTTTACACCATTTACCACAACTTCCGCCAAACGGTTTTTTACTGCTCGGTCCGGTTGCCTTGGTCTTGTTGTTTGTCTTTAAATCTTACTATACAAGAATCGTACTCATTAGTCTGGTTGGTTTTAGCTGGGCACATTTTCAAGCCGCTAGTATATTAAGCGACAAATTAGCGCAAGACTTTATCGGTAAAAATATACAGCTTGAAGGTTATATCGCCTCAATTCCGACCATTGATTCTCGTAAAGCCCGTTTTGAATTTGATGTTGATACGGTCGTCGCCCCGTCGATTAGCTCATTTCCTGAAAAACTGGTTCTTAGTTGGTATAAA
>CAMYMO010000025.1 GCA_947259425.1 uncultured Ectothiorhodospiraceae bacterium
TCATCATACACACGAAGCATCAAAACCCGAATTAAAGCAACAGGTCAATCGTCGACCCTGGATGCTAGGGCACTGAAGACTGACAACGTTTAAATTTTCTATCCCCTCACCCTAACCCTCGGCTTTGGCTTCCTAGTGCCCTACCGGCTACGTGGCCCAGGCCAGCTTCTCGACTTGCCAAGTCTCACCTCCTCCATGTAGCCGTCTCCCTGGAGAGAGGGAATGACGGTAAAATAACACATCACGTTAACTCTCACTCCCTGGGGAAGAGGCAATTTAATCTTATTCCCCGGTCTCTACCACCCCATTTATTTGCTACGATAAGCCTGTATGGAAAACATCAGTCATACCTTTATTATTATCCAGACGCTCGGTGGCATCGGGCTTTTCCTGTTGGGCATGATCATCATGACCAACGGCCTGACGGCTTTAGCGGGTGATTCAATTCGTCGTGCCTTGATGCGTTTTACGCATAGCCCATTGAGTGGCGCAATCACCGGCGCCACTTCGACGGCCCTTATACAATCGTCCAGCGCAACGACCGTTGCCGCGATTGGATTTGTCGGTGCGGGATTAATGAGTTTTCCAGCTGCGCTGGGGATCGTGTTTGGGGCCAATATCGGAACCACAGTCACCGGGTGGCTGGTAGCGATCCTGGGTTTTAAACTTAAACTCAGCCTTATTGTATTACCGCTCATCTTCATCGGTGCCATATTAAAACTCTTTGCCAGCGGACGTTGGGCTAATGTTGGTTATGCGCTCGCGGGTTTCGGCGTTATTTTCGTCGGCATTACCTTCATGCAACAGGGCATGCAGGGACTTGAGCAATTCTTTAGCTTTGAAGGGTTCACGGGCGACTCAATCTTTGTACGGCTGCAACTGGTTGCTTTGGGCATTATCTTTACTGTTCTCACTCAATCTTCCAGCGCCGGCGTGGCAACCGCACTTTCCGCTTTATTTGCTGGCCTGATTAATTTTGAGCAGGCTGCCGCCCTGGTCATCGGAATGGATGTTGGCACGACATTTACCGCTGCCGTCGCGACCATTGGTGGTTCAATTGGCGCAAAACGAACCGGTTTATCGCATGTCATTTACAATCTATTTACCGCCTTCGGCGCACTTGTACTGCTCACGCCTTTTATTTGGGGATGGGAAAAATTATTCCCTGGACAGCTGCTCGCCAACGCAGAAATTGCCTTAGTCGCCTTTCATACCTTCTTTAATACGATTGGCGTCATCCTGGTTCTGCCTTTCACCCATCGCTTTGTCACACTCATTGAAAGAATTATTCCTGAGGCGCGCCATCCTTACAGCCAAAAACTGGATAAAGCCTTGCTGCAACAACCTGAACTGGCGCTCAGCAATGCACAGAAAAATATTTACTATCAGGTATTGGCATTACTAAAACATATTCAGGCCTTACTGAATGTTGGGCCGATCAAGCAACGGGCTGACATTGCTGACTTACAAAAAGCCATCGACGAAACACACAATTACATCGACTTAATCCACCTCAAACCAAAGGAACATCAGGAATGGGATCGGCTAATCGCCATCGTGCATACACTCGACCACTTGCAACGACTGCATGAACGTTGTGAGGAAGAAGAAGATCGGGCGATGGCTGCACTTGAGGCTGAATCCATGGCGGATTCATTAAGGCAATTGAAGGAATTTCTGATCATCGTGATCCCCCTGTTTGAAACTAATCAATGGCATAAAGCTGATCAGCTGGCGGCCAATGTCGCAAAAGATATCGAACAACAACACCAGCCAATTCGTGAAAAAGTTTTACAACGTCTTGCCAGCGGTGAACTTGATGCGCCGACTGCTACGGCAAGATTAGAGGCGATTCGCTGGTTAGAACGCGTCAGCCGCCACATTGCACGTATCCTGCATTATTATCAATTATCTTTAACCTTAGCAGGAACCGATACCAGCAACACGAACGATAGCTGATTTAAAAAACAGGTTGTCTTTCTTTTAGCACAAACTCGACGTCTTTAAAGTGTTCTTCTATCGCTGCCTTAAGCTCATCCTGTAAGATTTGCATTTCTTCGTAGGTATTTACCGGCCCTAGCAAAAAACCATCATGTATACCGATAACTTCAAACTCAATGGTGCGTCGCCGCTTACCAATTATATAAGATAACGAAAGCCCATCCAGATAAAAGCGGCCCTGGTATTCATCCAGTTCACAGCTATCGCAAAACATTTCATTGTTATAGGCGACGGTTTTAATGATCTCGACCACTTTAGCCGGCTCCAGAGGTTGGCTTTCCGGCTTGGTGGAAAAAACAAAATTATCCTGCGGCGGGGCAAGCTGCGAGGTCGCCATAATCGCAAAGCTGGTCGTGATCAATAATGGGATTTTTAAAAGGCGATGCATGAAGGTCAACGTATTCGGTTTTTGATGGGAAACATACCAATAGCCCACCGGGACCATTGATAACGCGATTAAATCCGAATAATCAACAACACGACCATAGGTAAATGGCGTGAGTGTATTTATATACAAAATTAATAGGTCAGAGTATGGGCTTTTCCAATACAGGAATAAACTACATATCAACACGGACACACTAATTTTATACTTAGGCAGTAAACCAAACAGGATTAAACTGACTAATAAAATACCAGAAAAATCAGAAAGTTTTCCGGTTAACCAATTCGAGTATTCGGCTTTTAAATAAAAGTCATTTAGCAGTAATACGCCTAGGGCCAGCAGCAAAAGCCAACTGCAGAGCAGGCGGGTCAATTGCGGGTTTATATTGATCTTATTCATTTAGCTACCGTTAAATTCCCTCTTAAATGCAGAGTATTTTATCTGCTCTCCTTTTGAAAAGAGATTCTTTTTTCTCTATCTTGCGTATGAAATGCGTGTATCATTATTCAAATATTTTCATCAATTAGCAACCCAGCTAATTTTATTGGCCGAAACCCTCGGCGATCGTTATGCAATCTATGGCTTCTCCGGCATAGCACGCAAACGCTGCGCGATCTACCGAATTAAAAACTTTGACGAATGGTATGACGATGAAATCCGTGCCCGCATCAGTGCGATTGAGGCTAAAGACTATACGCGTATGGGTTTTGTGATACGCCATTTAAGTAAAATCCTCAATGATTTCGAAGCCAAAACACGACTCCTGATCACGATCTCCGATGGCAAACCCGACGACTAAGATCACTATCGTGGCGAATACGGTATCGAAGACACCCGTCGCGCCCTGATCGAGGCCCGTCGTGGCGGGATCCATCCCTACTGCATCACCATCGATAAAAGAAGGCAATGACTACCTGCCACATATGTATGGCCCCGCAGCCTATACCGTACTGGATGAAGTCACTCAGTTACCGATGAAGGTGTCGGATATTTATCGGCGGATAACCACATAATTATTGCAAGAGCACCGGCCGCCCGGTAAGCTGCCAAAAACGATAAAAATTAAGGGTGGGGAAAATGGCTAACTATTCAATAGCGCTGATACTAATCATTTCAAGCATAGCTATCACAGGATGTGGTGGAGGCGGTGATGGATCGTCTGATGTAACCGAACTTGAAGGCAGCTGGTCAAATGATTGTTCTCCATTCTCAATGGGCACCTTCAATGGCAGCGCCCAATGGACAGATAACTATAGCGGTTTAAATTATCACGCAACCTATCAATTCTATAGCTCTTTAGACTGCAGTGGATCTGCTCAGTTTCAGAATGAAATGTTCGGTACTATCGTGCTTGGCGATGCACTGGTTGTCGGCAGCGGTGTTGATGCGCATGAGATCGACCTTTTTGTTGATTCCACCTCAACCACTGGACAAATTCCAACAGGTGTTACCTATTTAGGATTTTCCCCAGGCGAATCACTCTACGATATTTATCATCTCGATGGAGATGATCTCTATTTCGGAGACTTCAACACCGGATTTGGCAATACACCCGCAACTCGTCCAACCGATATCAACTTCAGTCAACCGTTTCGTCGGCAATAAACGACTAAATTCGTTCAAGGGGGCTGCGCACCGCTGCCCCACCTTTTTGTAATACATGCGTATAAATTTGTGTCGTCTTAACATCTTTGTGGCCCAATAACTCCTGCACCGTTCGAATGTCATATCCGTCTTCAAGCAGGTGAGTCGCAAACGAATGTCGCAGGGTATGAACGCTCCCCGGCTTATATACTTGCGCCTTTCGCATTGCTTTCTTAATTACCCGGCTTAATGACTTTTCATATATATGATGCCGTCTTCGTATGCCGCTTCTTGGATCAGAAGATATATTATTCGACGGAAAAACGTATTGCCAATACCACTCTTTTTCAGCATTGGGGTACTTCCTGTTTAGCGCATAAGGTAGATATACCATTCCATAACCATTTTTCAAATCTTGGTTATGCAAGTCTTTAACTCTTATCAGGTGATTTCTTAATGGTTCAATCAGCGGCTCAGGCAGTACCGTTACACGATCTTTATTACCTTTACTATCTCGAATTAACAGCTGTTTATAATGAAAATCAACGTCTTTAATACGTAACCTTGCACATTCAGATGTCCTCAAGCCAGCTCCATATATTAACGAAAAAAGTAACCAGTAAGTTCCTTCAAATTGGGCTAATATTTGTTTAACCTCATTTCGTGTAAATACAACTGGAATATATTTTTTCCGTTTTGCCCGTACCACATCATTTAGCCAGGGGAGCTCAACCTTGAGCACTTTTTTATACAAATACAAAATTGCGCTTAAGGCTTGATTTTGTGTGCTTGGCGAAACTTTTCTATCAACCGCCAGAAAAGTTAAAAACGCCTCCACTTCAGGTTTTGACATTTCTTGTGGATGTCGCTTTTTATGATAACGAATAAAGTAACGAATCCAATAAAGGTAGGCGTCTTCCGTTCTTAGGCTGTAATGTTGTACGCGCAGCGATAGACGAACTTGCTCTAAAAGACGTGGCTTATTAGCCACAGTAGATACTGTGTTTTCCATAACTCAACTCCCATCCTTGGAGGTAAAATAAATTAACAAGGTAACTTTACGTGGAAAGTATTTATTTTAATATAGGGATATTCCTACAAAGCATAAAAAACATTCATCACGAGCTGTAAAGCTTTGTTTTTCAAGTAATTAAAAAGATTAGTATGCACATTGCAGACTAGTATCCCCTTGTAATTAGGAAGTTTATAAGGCATAAAGGATTGATATTGAACAATAAAATACTTAAACAACAGGTCAAGCCGGAGTGATATATTGCAGTTCGGAGACCTATATACTAGTTGGACAAAAATAAATTAGAAAAGAAAAACAAAGGAATGAATAATCTTTCTAGTATAGTTTATTAACAC
>CAMYMO010000026.1 GCA_947259425.1 uncultured Ectothiorhodospiraceae bacterium
ATGCTGCTTAACCAGAAACGGCGAGTCATATCACGTAACTCACTATCGTCCTCTTCCGCATCTACCGTACGCGATTCCAGAGCCATACCGCATTTTGGACAACTTCCTGGATGATCCTGGACGATCTCAGGATGCATCGGGCAAGTATATTCTGTTTTAGTTTTGGCGACAGGAATACCTTTTGGTTCCAGAGCCATGCCACATTTCGGGCAACTTCCCGGTCCCTGTTGCTCGATTTCCGGGTGCATGGGACAGGTATAGATCGAAGTATTATCTACGGTTTCTGGCGATCCGACTGACTCAGGTGATGTGGCTTTTTTTAAATATTCTTCAGGCCGGTCTTTAAATTTGTGCAGGCAATGTTCAGAATAAAACCGATGAGTTTTGCCACGATGTATATAATGAAATTTAGTATCTGCGGTGACTTTCATACCACAAACCGGGTCAATCAGTTCAACATGTACGCCATTTTCTTTTTGTGTTATTGCGCCTGACATAAATTACTTCCTTTTTTTATTGGGCTAACTAAAAAATATTTCGCTTAGCTCTTCTTCGGTAGGTTGTCGTCGAAAAAGAACTTCAGCATCGACAATCAGGTTAGGTGAATGCCTTATCATATGCGTCTGGCAAAGCATAGGCTCATCTTCCGCATAGACGATACGGTGTTTGACACCAATATCTTCGAGTTCTTTTGACATGTTGTTACAATGACTACAGTTTTTTGTGGCTATTATCATTACATCCATGGTTCTTTCCTGTTTCTCGGTTATATTCAGTTTCGATTTAATCAATGAGATTTTTATTTATAATATCTGGGCAAGCGTTAAACTTGCCCAGATGACTCTGCGATTAAATTTTTTTAATCGTTATACTCCATGTATTCCATCATCATCTTTTGCTGACGCATCATTTGATTCATCATTTTCTGCATATTATCCATACGCATATTCATCATCCCCATATTGTTTCCTTTTTCGCCCATATTCATCATGCCGTCCATCGATCCCATCTGCTCCATCATCATCTTCATGTGCTCACTCATCATGCCCTGTCTTTCCGATTTCTTGTTGGTCTTTTCGGCTTTATCCATCATCATATCCATTTGATTGAAGCTCTTATCCATATGCTCCTTGTTCATTTCGGCTGCAATACCGTAAGCCGGAAGCACAAGCATAGAAGCCAGTCCAATTACCTTTAATGTATTTTTCATTTTCGTTCCTCTTGTTTGTTGTACATAATTAATCTGATCCCATGTTATTTTTAAAGATCATGTTTCTTTACTGGTGCCAATCTCGATGAGCGTATCTGCTAAAAACTGATACGGTGGAACCACAAGATTCGTCGGCGCAGGCACACGTTTATAAACACGTCCAGCCAAATCAAAACGCGAACCATGGCACGGGCAAAAATAACCGCCTGGCCATTCAGGCCCAAGATCATCCGGCGCTAATTCAGGACGATATGTGGGGATACAACCCAGGTGTGTGCACAAGGAAATAACAACCAAATACTCTGATCGGATTGAGCGCAACTCATTACTTGCATAATCTGGCTGCTGGGTTGATACAGACGAGTCTGGGTCGCGCAGACTTCGTCGTAAATTTTCCTCTTTTAAATTCCTGATATTGTCAGGGGTACGGCGTAATACCCATACCGGTTTACCTCGCCATAAAACCGTAATTTGCTCACCCGGTTGGAGTCGGCTGGTATCCACCTGAACGGGGGCACCAGCTGTTCGTGCACCCATACTCGGATTCATCGATGATATAAATGGAACACTTAAACCACCTACCCCTAATGCACCCAATGAGACAGTCGCATTGATAAGAAACCGACGGCGTTGATTAAGCATAGATTTTTCTGATAGTACCGTACCCATCAGAAAATCTCTCTATCATTTTGAAACGTGAATGATTCGATCAAGATGCACACGGAATCGCCATCCGGGGTGCCATCAGGCATGTGTTTCCATTGCTCAACTGCTTTTTCCATTCGTGTCTGCAATGAAAGCATGTCATCCAAGCGCTGCCGATTGCCACCGATACGGTTTTCGATGATTCGGCGAACCATTGGACACGGCGACGTCCCCGCGCTGGAATGAGAGAGAATTTCTTTAATCTCTTTTAAGGTATATCCTAATATTTTTGCCCTGCGAATAAAGATAAGCCGGGAAATATCTCTTTGATCATAAAGCTTGTAACCATTTTTTTTATTTCTTTGTGGTTTAATCAGTCCAATTCTGGAATAATAGCGAATCACTTCTGGGCTTATGTTAGCCAGAGCTGCAACGTCGCGAACGGTCATAGACTTTTTGCTCATCTGTCTACCCTGTTGTATAAATACACAAACCTGTTAGTAACTTCTAGATTAAAGCTTACAACATATGTGCAACACACAGGTCAAGACTTAATACTGCCATAATATTTAAACCTGACAGACAAGAGAGCAAATAACATCGGAAATGTTATTCAATATTTAATAGACATGAAATATATTAAAGATGTTACAAGCAATATCGTTAATTAAATGCGATTTTTAGCGGCCAACACCTTTTCGGAAAGAGCATAAAAACCAATTAGATGAAAGCTTGGTAATTTATAGAGCAACATGCGCGTAATAACCGACAATCAACCGAAGTCGTTTAATTTTAAGCCATCAATAGGCTATTTACAGAGCCGACAAACCAAAATAAGCAGCCATTATGGTGATTTTTTATCAGTATCGATATCTTCAATAATAGGACATCCGTCTTCACTACCACGACAAAGGTTTAATAATAGTGTTAACTCATTCTGAAGTGTAGCGAGCTCAGTTATTTGTTTTTCAACTTCATTAAGTTTGTCAGCAGTGAGTTGACGAACACTGACTTTGGCATGCTGTGGATTTTCTCGCATGGTCAGTAATTTTTTAATTTCATCCAGGCTAAAATTCATGGTTTGGGCACGTTTTATAAATTTTAACCTGGAAATATCTTTCTCATCGTACTGACGTACCCCTGAAGCATTACGGGCTATATTTACTAATAAACCGATTTTTTCATAATAGCGTAGAGTATCAACAGATAAATCTGTCAATTTTGTGACATCACCAATCTTATACATGATCATTCTTAATATTTAATAATGAAGAAATATTCATTGAGTAAATAGAGTCCCGTAATAATTAAAACGATCCCGGCAATCACTTCAATCATTTTTTGATATCGTGACAACACCTTTAACGACTCAAGCCACCCCATGCTCCATGCACCTAATATTACAGGTATGCTTCTGCCAAGCGCAAAGGCTAACAACAATCCAATACCAAAGCCGACCGAACCTATAGCCGCGCTGGCCGTCAGGGTAACTAATAAGGCTGGCGTACAAAAAGGACAGACAGCTATTGAAAATGGAATCGCTAATAAAAATGCGCCCCAGATACCCGTTACCTTATGACCCTTCATACCAAACCAGGGTAAACGAATTCTTAACCAGCCGGGCCACATTAAACCCATTATGATTAACAACGGCCCAAGTAACAAACCCCATTGTCGCCCCATAATACTTTTAACCCAATCACCGCCTGATGCCGCCGCGATACCCAGGACAACGTGCGTCACAATCAGGCCGATAACAAAAGCGCTTCCCATTAATAGCGCACGCTGTTTTTCTTGCGCTTTAGTGACATAGGCCAGCATAACCGGGACGGAGGCAAATGAAACCGGGTTAAAGCTGAAGACGAAGCCTGCCAAAAAGGCCAGACCAATGCCTGCCCAGCTTGCTTGGGTAAGGGTTTTCTTGAATTCTTCAATATTAATTTCAAGTGATGGAACCAATAAATAGAGTGCTAAACCAACTAATAATACGGCCGTCAGGTAGGGACTGCCTTTTGCTGCACGGTTGAGTAATTCCAGGCTGTTATCATTTAATCCTTTCGCTGAGGCTATCACCATGGGTGCTGTAAAAAGAGATGAGAATAATATACCCGCCAAGGCAGCAACGGCAATGGAATCTACCGTGATCGACATACCCGCAACAATTACGATGAGCGGCAAAGTGCAGGCCGGTAAGGTTAAACCCAGTTGCACACTATATGGCAATCGCTTAGATCCTGGCAGAAGCTTATAAAATTCCAGATGGGGTACCGGGATATAAATAAAACGAGAAACAAGATAAACAAGTGCCATTATCGCCAAAATGATACTTGGCAGTGTTTCTCCCCAAGTGGGCGGTTGGCTGAAGGCGACTACAGTCGTAAAAAGTGCGATTAATAACAAACTACGACTCATCCAGACAGACAATAAACTTCGGCAGCAAATTTTCTTATCATCGGCCTGGTTAACCTTGACCGAATACAATGTATGTGTCGCGATAGTACAAGGCTCAAAAAAGGCCAATAGTCCTAGAATTGTAGCGGTAACAAGTAATAAAGTGAGCATCATTCACTCTCCTGCTCTAGACGAGCGACTAATTCATTACGGAGTTTTTTTGCGGAAGGCAAGCTTGAGAACACTAACTCGTCATTAATTACAATAGAAGGTGTCGATAGCACACCTAAGGCAACGGCATAATCCAATTCTTCCAGAATATTGACCTCGCGCCAGTTTATCTGACGACCACCCAATTCATCGGCCAGCTTACGTAACACTTCCTTGGCATGACCACATTTACCACAACCGGGTGATGAAAATACTTCAACTTTAATGACCATTATATCATTCCTCTATATATTCGTTACTGAGCGTTCTTAACAACACGTACATCGCCGGGGGTAAAGCCTGCCTTGGTAATTATTTTTTTGATTTGTCCTACATTCACCTGCTTATCCGGAACCATGATGATTATCGCAATGCCCTTATCCAGGTTCACTGAGACTTGTTTGACACCATCCAGTTTAGACAGATGCTTCTCGACATTATGCGCGCAGAATTTACAAGCCATGCCACTTATATCGACCTCAAGGTGTTGTCCTTGCGCCAACGCAAACGAACTTAACCAAAATATGACAAGTAATAAGAGAACACGTTTATTCATATACACCTCAATAAAGCATATTTACGATTCAAGCCATTGCTGTATAGGCAGCGCAAGGTATGCAGCAAAAAATCCTGAAACCCAGATGACAACCGCAAACAACCAGATCCTTCGGTTAACTGCCTGTGCTCGCTGGCAAAGCTTACTTACACCTGGCTCAACCGGGCACTGACCTCGACTTCGCCACATTAACCACGCTGTCGAAGCAAGTAAGCTGCCAGATAGCATGAATATCCACACTTTGTATTGACTTAAAGTGATGAGCACAGGAAAGCCACTGGTAAT
>CAMYMO010000027.1 GCA_947259425.1 uncultured Ectothiorhodospiraceae bacterium
ATGTTTACTTAAGAGAAGGGCTGCAAACGACTATTGCGTCGTTTGATTGAACCATAGCCGAAAAGAGACATTGTACTAAAGAAGCTTGTAATGTATGTGACCAAGATTGCCTGAATACTAAGAAAGGTAATCAACTTCGCTGGTAATTTAAGATATTATATTTCATAAACGAACTAGAGTTATCAGTATGTCTAAAAGAAAAAATTGGTCTCTTTTAAACATTCCCGACCTAGCGGGTAAAAACGCAGTTGTAACTGGGGGGAATATTGGCCTCGGTTTCAAAACAAGCCTTGAGCTGGCGCGCAAAGGGGCTTGGGTAACACTTGCTTGTCGTGATGAAGACAAAGGCAAAGCCGCTATTGAACGAATACGAGATAAAGTCCCTGAGGCGAGGCTTGATTTCATCTCTCTTGATCTCGTTAATAGCCAATCGATATCCCATTTTTCAGAACAATTTGGCTCTAAGAATAAGCATCTTAATATATTGGTTTGTAATGCTGGTGTAGGAAATCTAGTTAACCGTACGCTGACCGATGAAGGTTTGGAGATGCATATGGCCACAAACTATTTTGGGCACTTTGCTTTAACGGGCCTATTATTCCCTATCATAAAATCCACTGACAATGCTCGAGTGGTTATTGTGTCGAGTTTGGCTTATAAACGAGGAGAGATTAATTTCAGTGATCTCGACTGGACTAAAAGAAAATATAATAGAATGAAATGCTATGGGGATAGCAAGCTTGCAGGTCTCTTATATATGCAAGAGCTTAACCGGTTGTTCAAGGCGTTTAATTCATCTGCCATGGCGGTTGCAGCGCATCCGGGGTTGACCGCGACTGAGAGACAGCAGTCTAGTGGTATGGGGGGTATATTAGCAAGATGGCTTGCATCATCGGTTGAAAAAGGTTGTTTGCCTCAACTGTATGCGGCTACCGCTCCAAAGGTTCTTGCCGGTGAATTTTATGGTCCAAGATATGCTTTATTAGGTTACCCTTCCAAGCATAAACTTAAGTTGAATACGAAAAATTCTGAGATTGGCAAAAGACTGTGGGAAGTTTCTGAAAAAATTACCAATGTGAAATACCTGGAGCCTATTGCTCCTCAATTAGGCATTTAAAACGATATTACTATGAAAAGGAAAAATCCAGAATATCCATTTGAGATTGTACTAGTGGCAAATGTAAAAGGGAAAATAACAAAGCTTATTATTTTTGTTATTTTGACGGAAATTTTACTTTTTACAATATTCATTGTGTTTGGCCATTTTTATTCAGACGGCTCCCAGTCGCTCTTATCCAGTATATTTTTAATTCTTTTTTTTGTTGCCATTACTTTGCCGATTATTTATTTTTACAGACAAAGAAAAAAAATAAATGATAATTTTTCTTGTGAAAAATGTGGATTAAAAATTCCCGATCCTGTTACTGACGAAGAAGCATTAGAGGTCACCAACGTAACTATACCTCAGGCTTTAGGTTGTCCAATATTGTACTATTGTCCAAGCTGTAAGATATACTGGCATGTTGATGACAATGTTGAATATATAAAGTAATAGACAAGGGGGGCAAGTGTTGTTGGATCGTAAGCACTCAGGGATAAACCAATGGGGTCAGCCATAACCCAATGGGATTAGAAACCATTGAAAAATAGCACTAAAGTAAAAAGTGGACTGATTTATGTTCTAAATATATTGGGTAAATAACTGAAACCTAATGATGGCAACACAGTAGATAAAGACACAGCAACAAACTCATATATGACAATCACTATATATCTTGATACTAATATCTTATCTCGTATTCCTGATCTTGAGGTGAGTGAAGATGCCAGCAATGCACTAGCTAAACTCGCAGGAATGGAAACGATAAGATAAAATTCGAGAACTCATTTTAGAGATAAAGATGAATGGTGAGTGTATCCCGAATAAAATCAAGTAAATGCATAAAAATGTATAACGAGACAGGGGGATACTAATATAACTGTTAGCATTGTAAGAAATGAACAAGAAGAAAATATTATTTAATGCAATTTTTATCAGTATGCCTATATGGGTTGGGTTTATATTTGTTGGAATTATGTATATTGATGAATTATTTTTCAAGTATGGTGAGCTTACTGGGATTTTCACAATATTTTTGTTGGGGATTCCAATAGTAAGCATGATTCCTGTTATAGATAATCCTTCTATGGATTCTGGTACTAAAACATTATTAGTGATTGCTTTCTACCCTATTGCTCTCCTAGTGTTGTGGGTAATAATATGGGGAGCAGGTACATCGCTTGGATTAATGTCATAGGTGCATATAGGTATGAACAAAACCGGGTCAGAGAATAATTGTTTCTAATATTAGAGATTATTATTCTCTGACCCTATTTTAGATCGAAAATAAATCATGAATCTGTATTGAAAACAGACTGGCAATAAACAGCATTAAAACCATTTATTACCAGTCCACCAGTCAGTTATACAATAACTTTCGTTCCATCAAATTTGGATAAATGAAAACCATCGAACTCTTCATAATAACCTAACCGTAAATCTTTCAAGACATCGATAGCCACTGCCTCACCCAGTTTCATTCCTTCTACTGAATCAGAACGCCAGTGTACACCGGCGGTATCACGACCGATTGAGATATTCGAAGCAAGCTTGTTGATCTCACTACCCACTGTCAGCGTATCACCACCGGTATAAGGAAGCAGTGTCGTACCGTCATCACTGGCAACAACCGGGTTCTCGATGACTGTATCTTCATTCATCATGGCCTTGAGGACAGTGGCGCACGCCCCGGCGATGGTGGCATGACCTGCTGGATAAGCTGGGTGGGGTGGCACACCTTCCGGGTACTGTTGTGGTAACAGATAGGAGCCCCATTCATTATAGGCACGTTCTAGTACCGGTGAGTTTAACAAGTCACTGTGCATCGGATAATCAGCTGCGCCGGTAATATGGTTATGCACACGACCACCATACTCTTCAGGACGTAAACGTCTGTGCACAGCCCATTTTTGATACCAGGCATGTTTCTGCGCGATATTGGCTATGCGCACCACAAGGTGATAGACATGATGACCGCCAAAGGTATTATGACCATGTTGGCTTGGGTTATTGGGTTTGTTATACGGGTTGTTACTATCGAATGGCAACCTCAATAAACGAGTCAGGATCAGTGCTGCATTCAGGTAGGGTTGATAGAGAAAATCCCGCCCAACATACTCGCCCATATCACGACCATTCCTTATATAGCGGTGGGTCGGATCATTGGTTTTAATTTTTGCGACCAAACCGTTTTGCTGGTTCAACCAATCGGCATAGTCCGTCACATAGTCCTGCCCTGGAGGCGCCGTGACGATCCGCTGCGGGACCAACAACGCACCATAGGGAATATCCATGGCAAGAAACTGCGAAACATACGGGCCTTTTAGATCCGCGTCGGTAAAACCGCGGAACAGGGTTGCCGGGGTGACCTGACCTAATTCTTTAGGTCCACGAAAATCAGACATCGTCGACAAATTGTCCGCCGCGGCCTGAATATCCGGGTGCGAATCATATTGAGAAAACGGCACATCACGCGTCAGTGCTTGCCATGATAATTCCACATATTCACCGGCGTGTTCCGCACTGGCGATGGCCGGTGCCGGTTTCACGGTCTTGTTATGGGAATCCTCCCCCAGGTAATCAATCGACCAGATATTTTCGATATTGCGCAGGGTAATATTGCCTGGCGTCGCAACGGTATCCAGCAGATCGCGATTACCCGTGCGAACGGCTTTGAGATAAGTGTCATACACTTCCTGATCCACTTCGCCCAACGCATTATGCGGCATGCCTTTGGTGTAACTGCCGATCCTGGTATCATAAAGCTTGTCATCACCATTATTGACATGTGTTACCACGTCCCTTTTACGGTAAGCCATGGCCACCTGCTTACGCAGTTTATATACCTGATTCTGACGGGCCTCGCCGGATAAGGCAGGCAAGAGTTCATCAAAATCAAAGTCAGGATGATCAGCCAGTGCAGGCGAACTGGCTAACAAGGTGCCGACACTCAGTCCCCCTGCCGCTATCCCGCTAACTGACATTGAACAGACATCGTTCAAAAAATGTCTACGCTCCTCAGATTCGATCTTGTTTTTGTCAGTATCAAGATCATGTGTATTACTACTATCGTTTTTATCCTTCATTTTATTAAGCGCCTCCGTTGGCTATTATTCATATACGATATGGTCCGTGCGTAAATAGGTTTAACACGATGTCAAAGCCATTTCATACACCCAAGTCTTATTTAATAAAATAGGTGGCCATCAATGATGGCTAAGTGGGTATTATTTAGACAAAACAGGAAGATATACAGATTTTTAAAGACAATAGGGGACAGACCACAAATAATGAGTGTTCTCTTTTGGCCGAAAGAGACTTTGGAACAAAGAATAATGTATGTCGACTGTTATTGTCGAAAATTTGTTAAAAAATTAAACAATCGAGAAAAGAAAGGGCGGAATGTAAATGGGGATTAAAATTAGAAACATACTAATAATATTAACTTTATTTTTACAGGCGGGATGTGATTTTCTTTACTCGAAGGATATTGATTCGGTGAAGAAAAATAAGGGTGATATTTCCGAGAATATAATAAATTGTCAGGCCCTGAATAATATTTTGTCATCTGATAAGGGTAAAGCCCTGTATGTGCATGGCTGGGAGACACAAAGCGATGATGACGCAACTTATGTCTATTTCATTGCGGGCTTCGAGCCCTTTCCGCAGAAGGAATGGCTGGTATTGGTTTGGCGTATAGAGATAGACGCAAAAACCAAACAGCCTAAAGTTACCTATATGCCGAAGCCGAATGCGGGTGTGGAATATTTGAGAAAGAAAAATCTTAACGATACGGTCGTACCGGCTGGGCCGATGGAAAAAGTTGGTAACATGGACATGTGTCAATTTAAAAATATGGATGGTTATCGTGGCGAGACAGATCCCGTTGGTGCAATGGGGAGTATGAAGGAAAGTGTCATAAAATGGAGTGATTCTATTAAATTACCTTATCGTAATATGATGGATTATTTGCGGAAATAAAACAAAATGGGCTACCAATGTGGTAGGGGATATTTGGAATGATAATAATTCTTTGAGTGTCCTCTGATAGGTTTTTTTATATTCATTTTAGGTAAATAATGGAATGTATCTTAGTATGAAAAAGCTACTCATGCCCCAAAACGGTATGTTCAGTGTTTAGCACTTCAGTGATATGA
>CAMYMO010000028.1 GCA_947259425.1 uncultured Ectothiorhodospiraceae bacterium
CATAATTCCTTACTTACTTTAGTGGCGTAACGACGCATTGATCATTAGCGTGACCAAACTCGCATTTCTAATAAATTGCCGCTGATTGTGTTTAATAGGTTTATAACACGTTGATTTTTCGCATTAATAAACGCATGATTTGTCCATGGATACCTTAACGCACGCCTTAAGTGGGATGCTGGTCGCAAAAGCCAGTTATCGTAAAACCGAAGTCTTACCTTATTGGTTAAGAAGTTGGCTCGGCTTCTGGGTTGCGGCGTTTCCTGATATTGATTTTATCTCACGCTTTTTTGGGATGCAGGCATATCTAACCTATCATCGTGGTATTACCCACTCGGTAATTATGATGCCGATATGGGCGATTATTTTAGCGTGGTTATTGGCAAAAGCATTCAGCCGTTTTAGCCGATATCAATTTAGCTGGCGAGAATTATTACCGTTATGTTTGTTAAGCCTTGGTGTGCATATATTTGGTGATATTATTACTGCCTATGGCACAGAAGTCATGGCGCCGTTCAGTGCTGTTCGATTATCGTTGCCAACCACTTTCATTATTGATCTCTATTTTAGTGGCATCTTACTGGTTTTTATCCTGGCCAGTTTTCTAATTCGGAAACACTCAAAAAATATCGCCCTGGGTGGCGTGATGGTTTTAATGGCCTATGTGCTTGTGCAGGGATATTGGTTACGTTTGGCGATTAGTGAGGCCTATGCCTCGGTGCCAACGAAAAAATTACAGGCTAAAAAGGTTGTTGCCATTCCTCAACCCGTCTCTCCGCTTAACTGGAAAATTATCATAGAGACGCAGGATCGGTTATTTGTTCGTTATATCAATTTATATCGAATAGAAATAAAAGCAACAGCAATAACCGATGGGATGTTGAGCCGCATTGATGCGCTATACACCCCGACAACCGAACAAAATTGGTTGGTGGTGCCAAAAATGGGGTCAGTAGTGGCCCAACCATTAGCAAAGCAGGTTTGGCAGGCCCATGAATTCAAGCAAGTACGACGTTTTATGGAATTTCCTTTCGTTTATCGTTTTGAAAATTTAGAGGAAATGCAATGTGTCTGGTTTGCGGATCAACGTTTTGTGTTAGCTGATATTCGTGCACCCTTTATATTTGGTGCCTGCCAGCACAAACAATCAAAAGCGTTTAAATTCCTACGGTTGATCGATGGCGAGTTAGCACCGTTTAACTGACTTGAGTATAAAGTCAGATTTTGTGTTTGTTTAATCAATGTTTGAACGCTACGCATACTGGCGAAAAATATATAGCTAATTTACTCGATAATATAATTAGAACCGATGTGTATCAGGAACGGTTTGTGTCTATTTGGTTTTTTTTGGTTTAGCTTTTTTTTGCTTGGGTTTTTTTGGTGGGAGTGTTTTGATAAAGCCGACTGCAGTCATTAACCAATCTGCCAGATCCGAATCCGACTCAATGCCTTTAGGGGAAATATAAAGCATCCCTTTTAATGCTTTACCGGTAAAATCCATTTCTGAAGCATATTTACTGGCAAGATATTCTTCATAATTATCAGGCCCAACACGTAACATGAGCGTATCTTTAACAATGCCACAACACATATGGTTAGAGAGCATAAAACACAGTCCACCAAACATCTTCTTTTCCTCGACATTCGTGAGATCATCGAATTGCTCGCGTATTCGTTGTGCTAATCCTTCATCGTAGGGCATAGTTTAATTCTGCAGTTGAGATCTATGAATGCCAGTTATGATAACCGCTTCCCAAAAATGAAACAAACAGACCGAGAATGATCTTGCCTATAATCGAGACAGTTTGAGTTAAAACGTCTTCAATTGGAAAAGTAGGATTTTTAATATAACAGGTTTTGTTTAATCCGATCGAAGGATAAACCGTTTTTTACAATAATAAGGGTAACAATAAAAAATCCCATACTTCGTTGAGTTAGCCACCACCACAGCCACCACCACAGCCACCCCCACAACCTGAACCGCATCCAGAGGAACCCCCATCAACGGATGAACCAACAGTAGCGCTTGAATTGTTGTCACTGAACCCACAACCACCGCAGCCACCTCCGGTGGCCCCACACCCCCCACTGGTATAACCTTTTCGGTCTCGGTACCAACGGTACGCCAGCAAACCAAATAGCCCCAATAATGAATATAACACCAGGGTAAATACTAATGGTGGTTCAGATCCATTAGCGTAATTAAAGTTCAGGCTGGTCACGGTATAGGTCAGCGTGACAATCAGTACCGTTATCATAATATCAAGGCGTCGACGTTTAAGTTGTACAGCCTCAGCGGTATTCACACGACGAAAAGCCGCGGCATCCTGGAAACGTGCAGTTGAACCCGGCCATATATCTTTAGGTGGGCTTTCGCCAAAAATCTGTTTGTAAGTATAAAGCGTTTTACTATACCAACTACGGTATTTACCGTTCTCTTTGCTACCACCGCGGGTTGGACCATGATGGATAACTTCACCAAGATAGTTAGGGCAAAAATTATTAAAATACTCATCGGAATAAAGTAGATGTAAATGCCAGGCCTGATCAACCTGATCCGAAGGGGTTACGGAATGCCCGGCAAAACGGGTTAAGAACATGAAACGCAAATATTCCTCAAGCACTCGCTGAGTGTAACTTTCGTCCCAACCATTTTCGCGCTGTAAACGTTTTGAAAAACTGAGCACCGAATGGGGCTCATCAAACGGATAGCGACGTAATTTTTCCCAATTGGCTTGTACTTCCTGCTTCATAAGTATCCCTCAGGTTTTTGCCTTCTATCATCATCTCTTTATTTTTTTGCATAAACAAGGGGTTGAGGCCTTGACTTTTTATAGTTGATAAAAGTTTGTTCAGTGAATTTCAGCGACAGCAACGACAAAATTTTCACCATAAACTTTTGCACATTTTGGGCAGGTGGTATAGAAAAAATACATCTTCTTCATTTGCTTACCCTTACTCTCTACGAAAGCTTTCATTTCTTTTTCCCAATTAGGAATATTCTTATAAGGTCCTTCAAAGACTTTTGTTAAGTAATCACCAGATAGATGCACCATGTTTTGTCCCGGAATGTCTTTGTCTGACGAGAAATAATGTTCACTGTGCCATAAGGAAGGGTCATGCGATAAGATAATAAGATTATTTTCATCAATCGCATCTTGTTTTTCCATTGCTGTTTGTATTTTTGAAAAAACCGAGCCCATATTGATAGGTATATGGAAGATACTCCTGGTCTTCGCTTTTATAAAGAGTTTGTCTTTGAAATGAAGTTCTTGCTCATCCCAGCCTTCAGACTTAAATCTGGGGCAACAGTTTGTTGGATTATCGCTAATGTCATATTTAGGTAAAGCATTCACTTCCATTATAGCTCTCCTTAGTGTTATCCATCATCTGTTTTACACTCGGATTAATATTCAGTAACGCTTATTCCATCATCGACTTCATCACTGGGATGGTTGATCACAAATTCGCCTTTTTGTACACCATCGAGTATTTGCGCGATTAGTCCATTACGTTGGCCAACTTTAACAACTCGTCTTGATGCGCGGTTACCTTCTACCACAAAGACAGCCCAACCCTCGTTAAACCGAAATAGACTGCTCGCAGGTACTTGTAATACCTTGTCTTCATGCCAAAGGATAAAACGTGCTTCAACACGATAGCCATCCCCCAGGCGTTGCCACTGCTCAGCAGGCGAGATGAAGTCTGAAATAATCAGGACCCGCTGTTCTTCCACACCGAGTGCAGAGACCTTGGTAAAGGCGACAGGTTCAATAGTGCGGACAATCCCCTCTAGTGGTTTTTCACCACCCCAACGATCAAACAAGACCTTCATGCCGGTTTTTATTTTAACGGCATCGGCAGAAAGTACATCGACTTCTATCTCCAACGCAGAAGGATCGCCTACTTCTAAAAGTGGGTCACCGGTACTAACCGGGCCTTCACACTTATGATCGATCTTTAAAATCTTACCGGTAATAGGGGAACGAATTGGAACCCGTTCTGCTGGTGTATCCTTGGCGGTGGCGGCTGAGTATTGCAAAGTGGTCTGCGCCGCTTGCAGTTCATAATTAGCTACTTCGACGATAAAATCAGCTGAGCGTTTTGTCGCAGCGCTGGTATTTGCTTCAGTAACAGCCTTGTCAAAAACATCGCGAGATATCACGCCTTTATCGACCAGTGGGCGCAAGCGTTTCAGCTCAATGATATCAAGTTGCTCTGCCTCTGCTGCAGCATGTGCTTGTTCTTTAGCGGCACGTAATGCAGATTGGGCAGCCGCAACCTGTGCCTTGGCCTGGGCTCGACTTCTTGGATCCAGTACTTGTGATTCCAGCGGGGTAATACCGAGCAATACTTGATCCTGCTCAACCTTATCACCAACATTCATTTGTACACGACAGGCTACCCCGTTCACGGGTGCCGAGATGACATAACGATCGATGACCCGGGTACGACCTTCCTCTTCAATGGTGATGGTTAACGGAGCATGTTTAACGGCAATGGCTTCGATTAACACCGGTTGCGGCCAAAAGCCCCATACCAACAGGCCGATCACGAGTATGACAATAATGGTGATAACCGGATGTTTTCGTAGCAGGGTATACATTGACTTACTCCTTAGTCTTCAGTACGGCCACCATATCGAGATGGGCCAGGTTACGCCAAATCATAAAGGCAGAAATTATCGATGATGCGATCACGACTAATGCGGCAAAGGCATAGACATTAATGCCCAGCACCAATGGAACGCGATATAAATCAGAATCAAACTGAAAGGCCAGATAAGCACACAATCCATAGCCAATGAGCATGCCGAGTGGAATCGCCACTAGCGTGAGCAAGGCTAACTCGCCCAACAGAATATAGGCAACCTCACCACGTGTAAAACCCAACACCCGCAGACTGGCCAATTCGCGGTTACGCTCCGATAAAGCGATACGCATGCTGTTATAAATCACCCCAAATGCAATGCTACCGCCAAGCAAGGTGGTAATAAAAGTGAAGAACAATATGGTTTCGTCCATGGTTTTGTGGAAAGCCTTGATCGCCGATTTTTGCTCGACCACTCCAGCAATGCGCGGCATATCCTTTAGCTCCCTGTAGATTTCGCGCTGATAATGGTTATCCACTTTTATATAAGCACCTGAGATAGCATCACCCTCTTTAAGCAAACGGTTTAATGCATCACGTTGCATATAGGCATTAACACCCATGTACTCTTTGGCGGTTCCCACCACAGGCACTTGCAC
>CAMYMO010000029.1 GCA_947259425.1 uncultured Ectothiorhodospiraceae bacterium
CGGATCAACGGGCCAATCTTACGGATATGGTCGCGAGAGGCCAGTTCCGGCACCACACCACCATATTTGGCATGCAGCTCCAGTTGGGAATACACCTCATGCGCGAGCAGCCCCCGCTCATTGTCATACAGTGCGGTAGCGGTCTCATCGCAGGATGTCTCGATTCCCAGTACCAACATGGTGTAAATCTCTCCAAATAAGCTATTTAAGTCCAGCGCCGATAAATCCGCCTAATTTTGCCATTTTTGGCCTCAGAATTTTGCATTCTCGGCGGCAGATCAGTAGAATTGCGCGCCTTTATACCGTTAATCCAAAGGAAGTGAAAGCTTTATGCCTTCAGTAAAAGTTAGAGAAAACGAGCCATTCGACATCGCCCTTCGTCGTTTCAAGCGTTCTTGTGAAAAAGCCGGTGTGTTATCGGAAGTTCGTCGTCGCGAATTCTACGAAAAACCGACTTCAATTCGTAAACGTAAAATGGCCGCTGCTGTAAAACGTCATCAGAAGAAAGTGATGCGTGATCGCTTACGCCGCACTCGCCTCTATTAAGCTAATAGAGTTAACAACCGAGTTATACCCTTTCCAATGAGCCTGACCGCCAAGATTCAGGAAGACGTCAAAGATGCGATGCGCGCGAAAGACAAAGAGCGCCTTGCTACCCTGCGTCTGATTACGGCTGCCATTAAACAAAAAGAAGTCGACGAGCGTATTGAGCTCGATGATGCCGCGGTACTCGCCGTGCTCGAGAAAATGGTCAAGCAACGCAAAGACTCAATCGAGCAATTCGAAAAAGCCAGTCGCGATGACTTGATCAAAAAAGAACAAGACGAACTAAAAATCATTCAAACCTATTTACCAGAACAATTAGCCGAAGATGAAGTGGCTAAGATTGTCGATGAAGTGGTATCAGCCACGGGTGCCGAAGGCATGAAAGACATGGGTAAAGTAATGGGCCAGGTTAAAGCCAAAGTCGCCGGCCAGGCGGATATGGGTTTGGTGAGTAAGTTGGTTAAATCCAAATTAGGCTAATTCCGAATTGCACGACCAGAACCTGCGGAGCAGGTTCAGGAAGTACTTGATGAAATGCCGAAGGCAATTCTGAAGTGAAGCTTTCTTAATTTTTTCTATTTTATATATTTCTATTTCGCTTCGCTGAAGCGAGTAGCTCTCTTTTATTTTTATATATGCTTGTTTCGCTTCGCTGAAGCGAGATACTTTTCTTTGCTTGTCCAAAGAAAAGTATCCAAAAGAAAAGACACCACCGATGCTGGTGTACCCCGTGAGTTTTGTTGTTTTCTGTGTTGTCAGGTTTTGATTCGCATCCATGCTCAGCAAAACCGGGCTCGGCGTCCTGCCTCGCGCTTATTTTATTTTTCAAAAAACAACAAAACTCACACACCAGCACATTGGGGAGGTTTGCACGCATCTAAAATCGTGATTCCAGCCTATAAACTAACGCCGCGATGTTTTAGTAAAACTATCCCTATGCAATCGCTATTCTCATGTTTTTGAATGAGCACAGGCAGCGCCCGCAGGGGCGAGCCAGGGAAGGCGAGCGTCAATGGAAGGGACATGGATGTCCCTTCCATTGACCGCCCGAGCACATTCAAAAACATGGGAATTGCTAGCGATTACAGGGTGTCTTTTTCTTTGGTTACTTTCTTTTTGGACAAGCAAAAAGAAAGTCACTCGCTTCAGCGAAGCGAAACAAGCTTAAATAAAATTAAAGAAAGTCACTCGCTTCAGCGAAGCGAAACAAGCATAAATAAAATGAAAGAAAGTCACTCGTTTCAGTGAAGCGAAATAAAAACAATTAAAAGTTAACCGATTTTTCCTTCTTTACCACTAAGCAGGTTTTGAATGTTACTGCGATGACGCCAAAATAAGATTACGGTCATGATGCTACAGGTAATGATTAAAGGTAAGACATGATCCATCGGAAATTTAAATACCAAACTCATCAGTGCATAGATATAGAAGGGTGCGAGTGCCGTTGCAATCAATGCGGAGAGTGATGAGATCTTGAATCCCTTGGCCATGATCAACCAGGTGAGTGCGGTGGCCAGTCCAACCGACCAGTGAATTCCAAATAATACCCCAAGCATCGTTGCGACGCCTTTACCACCTTTGAAGCCAAAGAAGACCGGATACAAATGACCAAGGAAAGCGGCAAGACCGATTAAGGCAAAAGCAGTTGAGTGGATATCGGTTGTCGCGCCTATTCGAGCAACGATTGGCATGTCGGTGATTAAAAATAGACTGGCGATGAATACCGGTAGAAAACCTTTGAGCATGTCGCCAAATAGGGTAATCGCCGCGGCCTTTTTACCCCCAACACGCAACACATTGGTGGCGCCGGGATTCCCCGAGCCTTCACTACGGGGGTCAGGTAAGCCCATGATTTTGCATACTATTATTGCGGTGGACACGGAACCGATAAGATAGGCAGCGAGGATAAAGATGATTTCTGCGGGGCTCATATTTGCCATTATGTGTGAAATTCTTAACGAGCACAATTTCAACTATCATCTGGCGCCTATTGACGTACTTAACGAAACGAATTGCGACCTTTTAAAAACACGCAATCCTGCAGAGTTTGGTATCATCACTCGCCATGGATATTATATTTTTATCAGATTTGAGTATTGAGACGGTCATCGGCATCTACGACTGGGAACGGGAAATCAAGCAGACGGTGGTCTTTGATCTGGAAATGGCAGCGGATATTCGCAAGGCGGCCAGCAGCGATCACATCGATGACACACTTGATTATAAATCGGTTGCCAAGCGGGTGATCCAGTTCGTCGAAGCGAGTGAATTTCAGTTGGTCGAAACGCTGGCGGAAAAAGTCGCAGACATTATCTTGACTGAATTTGCAGTCCCGTGGGTTCGCGTGAAACTGGATAAAACGGGCGCCATTCGTGGCGCGAGCGGAGTCGGAATCATCATCGAACGTGGTGAGAAATAAATTCGGTTACTGTTATGGCAACGATCTTTATCAGCATCGGCAGTAACATTAATGCGCATGAGAATATTCGTCTGGCGCTTGATGATTTAGAAAATCAGTTTAGTCAGATCGAAAATTCAACTTATTATGAAAGTGAAGCGGTTGGTTTTGAAGGCGAAAACTTTATCAATCTGGTCACCAAAGCTGAAACCGATCTTGATATCCCAACGGTTAACGAAAAGTTACACGCGATAGAGGATCAGCATGGTCGTGATCGTAGTGGGCCGAGATTCTCTTCGCGAACCTTAGATCTGGATTTATTGTTATATGATGATGAGGTTTATGCGAATGGTAAACTGCATCTTCCCCGTGATGAAATCTTAACGAATGCGTTTGTGTTGTGGCCATTAGCCGAACTGGCGCCGAATCGGTTACACCCTATTGAGCAAAAGACCTATGCTGAATTATGGGATCAGTTTGATAAAAAATCACAATCGCTGTGGCCAATTTAGATCAAACGAAAAAATTGATCGATGAACTTAACCGTGAAGTGATCGACCACCATCAACGGCAATGATTTGGCCGGTAATATAGTTCGCGTCCTGTACTAAAAATAAAATGCTTTGGGCAATGTCATCGGGGTTACCTTTACGCTTTAAAAAGGTGCGTGAAACGATGCGTTTTTTGGTGACCTCGTCAATTTCCTCTGGCCACATGATCGCACCTGGGGCGATGGCGTTAACCCGTACATCCGGACCGAGTTCTCTTGCCAGCGATTTGGTCAGCATCACCAGACTGGCCTTGGCCATGCAATATAGGGTGTGTTCTTTTAATGGTCGTTCAGCATGGATATCGACCATATTAACAATGCAACCGTTATGTTCTTTGAGAAACGGTGCAGCAGCTTGCGACAAAAAGAATGGGGCCTTGGCATTCGAACCAAACAGATCGTCCCATTGTTTTTCATTGGCTGTTCCGATCGGGGTGCGATAAAAGCTTGAGGCATTATTAATAAGTATGTCTAATCGGCCCCAGGCATTATGCGCTTCCTTGATGAGAGCGGGTAATCCGTTGACTGACATTAGATCGGCCTGAACCAGTACCACGGATTTTTCGCGGAGTTCATTGAGTTCATTTTGTAGCTGCTGGGCTGCTTCGCGTGAACTGCGATAATGCATGACAATATTAATGCCAGCATTATGTAAAGTCCGAGCCGTGCTTGCGCCAAGTCGTTGCGAGCCACCGGTGATTAACGCCACTTTGTTCTGATCCATTATCTTATCCCACTATGTTATGCTAAGGGCCAGGCAAACCCAGCTAACTATACCGAATCAGATCCTACTACACACGCCATCTCTATGTCAGTCAAGGAAGCTAAATGAGTTCATCGCATGCAAATTCAGCCAAATCAGGTGATTTGCCATTGCCGAATGATGAGGCCAAAGCTCATAGCTTAAGGCTTGTTAAGCAATTGCAGGATCAAATTGATTCGGCCGGCGGTCAAATTAGCTTTGAGGCCTATATGCAATCGGCGTTATTTATGCCTGAGTTGGGATATTACCGTTGTGGTACCGAGAAATTTGGTGCATTGGGTGACTTCATTACAGCGCCAGAAATTTCAGCGTTATTTGCACAGAGCCTGGCTCAGTTTATAAAGTCAACCGGGATTGGTTCGGCGGTGTTGGAAGTGGGGGCCGGTACGGGTCTGATGGCAAAAGGCATCCTGCAAGCCTTGGACAAACAATCGGCCTTACCAGATACCTACTATATCCTGGAATTAAGTGCTGAGTTACGTGAGCGTCAGCGGCAAACCCTCTCGTTAATACCCAATTTGCTTGACCGAGTAAAATGGCTTGACCGTTTGCCGGATGATTTTTGCGGGGTGGTGGTGGCGAATGAGTTACTTGATGCGATGCCGGTGACCCGTTTTAGATTAAGTGATGAAAAAATATTTGAACAACAGGTGATTTTTAATAACGGTGTGTTTGAATATCGATATATAGAAACGGCTAAAGCCCGGTTACTCGCAAGGGTTGAGGAACTAAAGCAACAAACCAGTATCGGGGAAGTCTCTGAATATTTGTCAGAGATTAATTTTATTGCCGAAGATTGGTTAAAAAGTTTAGCTGGCCACTTATCGTCAGCGGTTGTATTGTTAATTGATTATGGTTATCCGCGTTCGGCGTATTATCATGCGCAACGCAATATGGGAACCTTGATGTGTCATTTCCAACACCGAGCTCACCCCGATCCTTTAATTTTAACAGGCATTCAGGATATCACGGCGTTTATTGATTTTACCGCGATGGCCGATGCGGCACTCGAAGCTGATATGGAAGTGCGTGGTTTTGCAACCCAGGCTCATTTTTTATTAAATTTGGGTTTATTGGATATGCTTGATAGCAATAAGACGGAAACAACACAGGAAGATTTGATTGAGTTCCTGAAAAGCTCCGGGGAAGTTAAACGCTTAACTCTACCGGGTGAAATGGGTGAGACGTTTAAGGTTATGGCGCTGGCTAAGAATTATGCGGGTGAAATGTCCGGTTTTGAGCAATATGATATCCGCCACTTATTATAAATAAACAATTTGGTACGTTACGATGACACTAACACAAATATTAGTTCTGGCTATTGTGCAGGGCCTGACAGAATTTTTACCTATATCGAGTTCAGCACATTTAGTGTTAACACCACAGTTACTGAGTTGGCCTGATCAGGGGTTGGCGTTTGATGTGGCTGTGCATGTGGGCAGTTTAATTGCCGTTATCGGTTATTTTAGAAATGATATTAAAAAGCTTATCGCTGCGTGGACGACATCACTTATCTCAAGACGTCAGTCCTCGGAAAGCAGTTTGGCATGGTCAATTATTCTAGGTTCGATTCCCGTCGCCCTGGGCGGATACTTGTTACATGATTTAGCGGATACCGTTTTTCGCTCCCCACTGGTGATTGCCTGGGCGACGATTGGTTTTGGGTTACTGCTGTGGATAGCAGATTATTACCTGACGCACAGAAAACCCATTGAGAAAATGACCTATGGTTCGGCCATCTTTATTGGTTGTTCACAGGTTCTGGCTTTGATCCCGGGTACTTCGCGTTCCGGGATTACCATGACCACGGCTTTATTTTTAGGTTTTACTCGCCAGGCAGCAGCACGTTTTTCTTTTTTGTTATCCATCCCGGCAATAGGGATGGCGGGTGGTTACAAAGGATTAAAATTAATTGAATTACCCGAAATCGCCTGGACCGACGTAGTCTCAGGTATCGTATTGTCAGCGTTATCGGCCTATATCTGTATCCATTTTTTCTTAAAATTAATCGATAAGATTGGGATGTTCCCATTTGTTGTTTATCGCCTGTTGCTTGGATCGTATCTACTGTATGTCTTTCTCTGATAAGTTTAATCTTAAGTTCGATTTAAAGTGGTTCCGACATTGGTGGTTATTGGGCTGGGGCTGGGTTTGTTTAATCTGGTATTTATCATTATCCACTAAACCTCATGGAATTGATCTGGGTATCGAGTTTAGTGACAAACTGGGACATTTTATAGCCTACGCATGGCTGATGTTATGGTTTGGCAATCTCTATCAAAGTATGAATGGCCGGTTGGTTTTTGCCGGGATATTTATTCTGATGGGAATAGGTTTAGAGATATTGCAGGGGCTGGGACAGGTTAGGCAGTTCGAATACTTTGATATGCTTGCAAACACAGCAGGTGTGTTAATTGGGTTATTAACATTATTAACACCTCTTGCAAAACTACTATGCTGGATTGAAGCTTTGTTAAATTTTTCTTATGGCAAAAAATAAAGACACCGGTCGCGATACCGTTTACGCAAAACAAAACGAGATGCTGGTCGATTTTGTTTTTGATGATAATGTTGCGCATGTTTTCCCAGACATGATTCGTCGTTCAGTACCGGGTTACGATGCCATTATCCCGCTATTAGGCGTATTTGCAGAGCGTTATGCCAGACAGGATTCTAACATTTATGATTTAGGTTGTTCATTAGGTGCGGCAACCCTCGCTATGCGACGCCGTATTACTCAGAGCGGTTGTCGGATCATTGCCATTGACAATTCTGAATCGATGGTAGCGCAGTGCCTCTCACATATTGAAGCAGACCAAAGCCCTGTTCCGGTAGAGATCATGTGTGACGATATATTAGATATAAAAATAGAAAATGCATCCATTGTCGTGATTAATTTTACTCTGCAATTTATCAAGCCTGAACTTCGTGAGAATCTATTAAATAATATATATGCCGGGTTAAATGAGGATGGCGTATTATTAATTGCTGATAAAATCGTTTTTGACAATGTTCAGGAAGGTAATTTTCAAATCGATATGCATACCCAGTTTAAACGTGCAAATGGCTACAGTGAACTTGAGATAGCGCAAAAAAGAACAGCCTTGGAAAATATACTTGTCCCAGATACGATTGAGCAACATAAACAACGCTTAAACCGTGTTGGCTTTAAAGAGGTTAATATATGGTTTCAGTGCTTTAATTTTGCCGGTATCTGTGCGATCAAATCATAGTATAAAACAAAGTGAAAATAGAGTATTCAGAATCGCTATTTACCGAGTTGCAATCGCTTGGTTTCGCTAAGCTGACATCGACCATTAAAGATCAATGTTGCCATCATTTATCTCCTGATTACCATGGTGACTTTACAAAATGGCAATCCTCGCTAGAGAATCTTCCCGCGATCAGACCATCGAAAATTGATCTTAATCAGGCGGCTATTTTAGTTGGGCAGTTGTCTGATATCGATGAGTCAGCGCATAAAGCTTTGCATTCACAACTAAAGCAACTTCATCCGTGGCGAAAGGGCCCCTTTAATTTATTTGGTCAGTATATTGATACTGAATGGCGATCGGACTGGAAGTGGGATCGATTAAAAAACGAGATAAGTCCACTGACGGGACGAAAAGTATTGGATATCGGTTGTGGAAGTGGTTATCACTGTTGGCGCATGCGGGGTGCAGGAGCAGAGTTTGTATTAGGCATCGATCCAACCATGTTGTTTGTAATGCAGTTTTTTGCATTGCAACACTATATTCAAGATGAGCAAGTTAATGTCTTGCCGATCGGTTTGGATGATATTATTGGTCCGAGTCTAAATTTCGACACGGTGTTTTCGATGGGCTTGCTTTATCACCGACGTGATCCGATAGCGCACCTACAGGAATTAAAACAGTGTTTGCGTGAACAAGGCGAGTTGGTCCTGGAAACTCTGGTCATAGCAGAACAGCACGGTGACGTATTAGTCCCGGATGGACGTTATGCGCAGATGCGTAATGTCTGGTCAATTCCAAGTGTGAGTACTTTAGAAAATTGGTTGGCACAAGCTAACTTTAAAAATATTCGTTGTGTAAGCGAGTCTACAACGACAACAAATGAACAAAGAAGTACGGACTGGATGCAGTTTCAATCATTGCAGGATTTTCTTGATCCGCATGATCAAACTAAAACAATCGAGGGTTATCCAGCACCAATCAGGGCAATCATCATTGCCGAGAATGAATAACAAGATTAACTATCAAGTTGTTTTTTTAATTCGACTGACTCGAATTTAGTACCATCTTTACATGTTATGAGAGAGGTATTCTGGAAAATGTATTTTGATTTTTCGTAAAAGCCTACTGCATTCTTTAATGCGGCAATAATAATTTCTTCTTTCTTTAAGGAGCGGGCGACATCTTCTATATAGCGCAACATGCGGGTACCAACCCCTTTACCAGTGTGATTTGGTAAAACATAAATTGCATCGACCGCTGATTGAGATGGGTCATATTGGGTAAAGCCGACGATAACATTGTTTTCACAAGCGACGATTAAAATGCGATCACTTAATAATTCATTGTAGTGAATTTTTTTGAGTAAGTTAGCTAAATAAGCTTCCAGTTCTGACTCTGTGTAATATTCTTTACACAATTCAAAAACGGATTTACTCACAAGCGAACATATTGCATCGATATCGTCTATCGTTGCAGAACGAATGTTATACATTATTGAAGTCTCTTGTTATTTTTATTATTTATTTATAATTAGATTCGAAAGCTAATTTCGAATTGGAGCAATGTTATTTTTTCCATAGAATATCGAATTCACCATCAAAAATAAAGTTGTAATCATTTAGAATAATATCGTTAATTTCTAATTCACAATTCGATACATTAACTTGTTTATGAATTACGTTTTTGTCAAATTTTGAGCAAAGCTATGCAAAAAGCAATAAAAAAAATTTTCCGAGAGCGATTTCAGAACGATAGTTAAGTAATCGATAAATTTTTGAACAAAAAAGACGACATTACTCCGATTTTTTATTTGATTAATCATCGCTTGTTCACAATGAAATTTTTACTTTTGCTAACAGATTATTTCTATTTAAACGCTTCGTACCTAAATGTATCAAATCGGTAACATGATGTTACGATTGGAATCATACCAGGCTGTAATGGATACATTCTTACAGACGTCGATCGCCAGGTAAGTAAAAGTTTAGTCCAGGGTGTATGGTTTTTATGCCCTGGGTCTTCGTAATTATGTGGTGGGTCTTCGTAAATATATAGTGTAGCGAACACCATCAAAAGATTATTTAATCGCCATTTTTCAGACCCGAGTCAGTGCAGGTTAGTATGATGCCATTCAACTGATTCGTTAGTCGGGTTTTATTTATTTCTTGTCTTGTTTCATCAGCCTGGATGAGAAGTAGCGAATAGAAAATGCATAACAATAGAAGTCGATGCGATCATTGCTAGCCACCTGAGCTCGGTATCATGCTAATGGGGCTGAGTTTGTTTAGAAAAGGATTGCGATTAGGGTTTAGTGGCTGGCGGTCAGGAAAGCAAGGCCAAATCCGGCTAGTACGCCAAGTGTCACGTAGATCGACTTAAAACGAGTCGGAATAAACATGGCAATGAAAGCAGAGACTAAGCCAATAAACATAGAACCAATGGCTAAACCAGGCCAATCGGCAATGGGTGCACGGTAAAATGAGATCACGGTGAATAATGGAAATGCCCACAACAAGGTAACAATAAAGCGTCTTATAAAGCTCGGGCGTTGAGGTGTTTTGCTTTTACTAGACCCGCCCAGTAATGATCCTGTTGGTGGCCGATATAAGTTATTGTCCTGCATCAGCTAAGTTTATCGATCTGGATCAGAGAAATCATTTATTTTTTTAAAATATCATAATAAATCTTTAAAAAATATGATAACAAAGCATAATGAGACCTCTTGAAATTAATGGGGTTTAAACGAGCGGTTTGGCGGTGTGATGGGAAATTCAGATAAACCTAAAATTGGACTTGCCCTTGGTAGTGGTTCCTCCCGCGGCTGGGCACACATTGGCATCATCAATGCGTTACATGAGCTTGGGATAGAGCCGGAGGTAATTAGTGGTTGTTCGATAGGCAGCCTGGTCGGGGCAGCCTATTGTGTGGGAAATCTTGAGAAACTCGAAAGCTGGGTAAAATCACTCAGTAAAATAATGACGGCCCGGTTTTTTGAAGTCAATTTTTCATTACAGGGTTTTGTTAATCGTGAGCGCTTCGAGGGTTTCCTGACCGAATACGTTTGTGCAGCCGATATCAAAATTGAAGATTTAAGCAAAACATTTGCAACCGTGTCGACTGAATTGGAATCAGGACGTGAACGCTGGTATACCCATGGGCAGCTGCTCGATGGGGTTTGGGCATCCATCGCGATGCCTGGTTTGTTTCCACCTTTTCAACATCACGGCGACTGGATGGTGGATGGCGCCTTAGTGAATCCGGTGCCAGTTTCAGTTTGTCGTGCTTTAGGTGCGGATATTGTCATTGCGGTAAATCTGAATAATGGCATCATTCGCAAACGTTTTGAAAAAGAAACACCTGAAGATGAAGGTGATAATGCAAAATCGAGTATGTTTGATTCATTCCGAGAGACTGCACGAGAATACTCGTCAGCATTATTTCCAGGGCTGAATCAAAAACCGACCGTCCCGGGCATACTCGATTCAATCGCGGGTTCAATCAATATTACCCAGGATCGTATTACCCGTAGTCGCATGGCAGGTGATCCGCCAGACTTGGTATTGAAACCGAGACTAGCCCATATTGGTTTGCTGGAATTCTATCGTGGTGAAGAGGCAATCGCTGAAGGTTATGAATGTGTGCAGAGGATGCTGCCTGAAATTAAGTTCATGCTGGAAGGGTATCATTAAGGCTGAATTTCCCGCTATTTTTCGGTTAGCTGCGCATAAAGATCATGCTCATCACTATTGGTCACTTCAACTTCAATAAAGTCACCGACGTTAATTTGTTGCTGGCCTGATGGTTCTATAATTACCATTCCATCAATATCAGGCGCGTCAGCATAAGAGCGGGCGAGAATATTTCCATTCTCTTCAATCTCATCGACTAACACGCTAAGTGTATTACCAATCTTGTTTTTTAATTTGTTAGCACTGATTTCAGCTTGTTTGTGCATAAAGCGTTCAAGCCGATCTTGTTTTGTCTGTTCGTCAACATGATTTTTGAGTTGATTCGCTTCAGCACCTTCTACTTCCGAATACATGAAGCAGCCGACCCGATCAAGCTGTGCGCTATCGAGAAAATCGAGGAGTTCATTAAAGTGCGTTTCCGTTTCACCAGGAAAACCAACGATGAAAGTAGAGCGGATCGCGATGTCAGGGCACACTTCACGCCACTGTTCGATACGTTTTAAAACATTTTCGCTATTTGCAGGTCGCTTCATCGATTTTAAGATTTCCTGGCTGGCGTGTTGAAATGGAATATCCAGGTAAGGCAATATTTTTTTGTCGGCCATCAGCGGGATAACCTGATCAACATGCGGGTAGGGGTAAACATAATGCAAGCGTACCCAGATGCCAAACTGCGACAAGGCCTGGGCCAGTTCGGTCATGTGTGTCTTGATCGGTTGACCTTGCCAAAAGCCGGGTCGGTATTTCACATCGACCCCATAAGCACTGGTGTCTTGTGAAATAACCAGTAATTCTTTAACACCAGCCTGTACGAGGTTTTCAGCTTCCTGCATCACTTCCTCGATGGGTCGGCTAACCAGATCACCCCTCAGGCTTGGAATAATACAAAACCGGCAACGATGATTGCAGCCTTCCGATATTTTCAGGTAGGCATAATGTTGAGGGGTTAATTTGATACCTTGTTTCGGTACTAAATCGACAAACGGATCATGGGGTTTGGGTAAATGATGATGGATATTTTGCATCACTTCTTGCTGTGCGTGTGGCCCGGTAACGGCTAGCACATTCGGGTAGCTCTGTTTGACGATATCCCCCTTTGCACCCAGACAGCCAGTTACGATCACTTTGCCATTTTCGGCCAGGGCCTCGCCAATCGTATCGAGCGATTCCGCAATGGCATCATCAATGAATCCGCAGGTATTGACCACCACCAGATTCGCAGACTCAAAATCCGGGACCAGTTCATAACCTTCAGCTCGCAGCTGGGTAAGAATGTTTTCAGAATCAACGAGTGCTTTAGGGCAGCCAAGGCTGATAAACCCTATTCTTGGTGTGTTATTTGACATTAATCATTATGGCCTAACAGAGATTGTATGATAATTATATCGTTATCAAGCGCATAAGTATTTAGATATACATATCCTATCCGATATAAAGAGGATGCAGCTACTTAGCAATAGATCTCAACCGAAATTACGGGCCCTTGTGGTTGAACCTACACAGCTCTATCAGGGGATATTCAGCCATGTATTAACGGGGCTTGATTTTGAAGTGGATATTGCCTCGAATAGTTTTGAGGCACTGGAATATATCAAGAGTAATACATTTAATTTAATCTTCTTGGCGATGCATTTACCAGATTCTGATGGATCAATATTGTGTGCCAAGTTACGTGCGTTACCCCAGACCATGAATATTCCTATTGTGATGTTAAATTCCGACGAAACTAACACACAGTCACAAAAAGCCCTGGTATCGGGTGCAACCGAAGTGTTCCAGAAAAGTGAGCTAAAAGAATTATCAACCTACCTGGATCACTTTATAACTCACGCAAACAATGAGCAAATTGTTTATGGCAGAATTTTATATATCGAAGACCAGGTATCAGTTGCACAGGAAACCCAGAGTTTACTTGAGAAAGAAGGCTACAGCGTAAAACATTTTACCAATGCGGATGATGCCTTCCATGAATTACAGGCCTCACATTATGATTTGATTTTAACGGATATCATGCTGGAAGGTAAAAAGACGGGTTATACTTTTATTCGTGATATTAAAAATTTACCAGGTCGTTATTCGGACATTCCAGTCCTGGCAATTTCAGGTATCAATGATATTCAACGAAAGATTGAATTACTAAACTCTGGCGCAAGTGATTATATTCAAAAACCTGTGCTGGACGAAGAGCTGTTAGCAAGGGTACGAAATCTTGTAAAAATGCGTCATTTGTTAGATCAAGTCGAGCATCAACGAACGGAAATGCGAGAATTGGCGATGCATGATCAATTGACAAAATTATATAATCGCCATTTTTTAATGGACTATGGTCCGAAAAAGATACAAGAGGCTCAACGCCATAAAGTGCCGATAAGTTTATTCATGATCGATTTAGATCATTTTAAACAAATAAATGACAATCATGGACACTCGATGGGAGACGATGTACTAAAAAGTGTCGGATTAACATTGCAGGAGCTGTCACGAGGTGAAGATTTGTGTGCGCGTTTCGGCGGCGAGGAATTTGTCATGCTGCTCAGTCATTGCGATCGTGAAAGCGCGATTAATAAGGCCGAACTGATTCGTGTCGCCATCGAAGCCAGCAAAGTAGATGGTATAAATATTACCGCGAGTATTGGTGTAGCGACTTTAGATGTGGGGAAGGAGGCTGATTTTGATGGATTATTTGCTGCTGCGGATAAAGCGGTCTATAAGGCAAAGGAGTCAGGGCGTAACCGAATAGAAACTGAGGAAGTCAAAACAATTTAGTTTTAATGGTAAATTTTAATCGCACTCTTGATTGCCTTAATCCGTTGTTGAGTGAGTTCTTCGGCAATCGCTTCACCTTTAAAACCCCGTGCTATAATCGGCTGGGTTTCGATATTGGCTGCAGCCGCAAAAGCGGCCTGTAGTAATTCTGGTTGATCCATTTTTTTATGTTCATAACCAGGACGACCACGCGCATCGGCTTCACAGGCGAGCAAAAAAATTTGAAAACGTTCTGGTCGTCTAAATCCATCCAGTGATTTAATTAATTTTAAAATCGTATTCGCACGTAATTCCTTGGCACGATGGAATTGCAAATGATAGCGGGCGACATGGACGGCAATCTCGCGGTAGTCTTTTGGCACCTTTAAACGATCGGATAGTGCCTTGACTAACGGCACACCGTTTTCTTCATGACCACGATGTGAAGGTAACTCGTCTTTGGGAGTAATGCCTTTGCCTAAGTCGTGGGTCATGGCGGCATAACGCACGCGAGTATCTTTCGATAGTCGAGCGGCTTGTTCCATCACCAATAAAGTATGAATGCCGGTATCAATTTCGGGATGGTGTTCAGCCGGTTGTGGGACACCAAACAAGGCATCTATTTCCGGAAAGATTCGCGCTAAGGCACCACATTCTCGTAATACCTCCAGATAGCGAGCTGGTGCTGGTTCGGCAAGTGCGCGTTCTGTTTCTTGCCATACTCGTTCTGAGACCAAAGCATCGACTTCGCCGCTGTTAACCATTGTTTTCATGAGTGAGCGTGTTTCGTCGGCAATGGTAAAATCAAGATCGGCAAAGCGGGCAGCAAATCGGGCAATGCGCAGTATGCGAACAGGATCTTCAGCAAAGGCAGGTGATACATGACGCAAAATTCGATCTTCTATATCTTGTTGGCCATGATAAGGATCGATAAGATTGCCATCGGCATCCTGGGCAATGGCATTGATGGTTAAATCACGGCGTTTGAGATCGTCTTCCAGACTGACATCCGCCGCCGCATGGAAGGCAAATCCAGCATAACCTGGTGCGGTTTTACGCTCAGTTCGAGCCAGAGCATATTCTTCTTTGCTCTCAGGATGTAAAAAGACTGGAAAGTCTTTACCAACCGATTGGTAGCCCAGTGCAATTAACTCCTCGGGATTGGCACCGACCACAACCCAGTCTCGATCCTTGACAGATCGACCCAATAATTGATCTCGTACACAACCACCTACTAAATACGTTTCCATTTATATAGTGTAACGATTTAGTTTCGTACTGCACAGTGAAAGTGAGCAAAAAAATAATGTCGGATTTATTCAAGTTTTCCCTACGCTAGGTGTCTCGGTTGATCTTTGCTAGGCCGCGCAATAGCCGAATACTGGGTCGTAGTTGATAGATCCATACCAGCAACTGGTATCGAATGTCGTTTAGTAAACGACGATCACGCAAGAAAGTGAACGCAGCCGTTACTGTGATCAGTAGTTCAAGCAGAAAAGTCCAATGGAATAAATAATTTGCAACCCACCATTCATGTACCGCAGGGATTCGCCAGATGCCGTGATACTGGGTATTGAAAGGGTATAACCATTTTATACCCGAGGCGATACTATCGAGTGACATATGTAACAAGCCACAGATCAAAAAAAGGCTTAATAGTTTGACGCCAATGCGATCAAAAAATCGATAGACCGGGTATACGAGTATTGCATAAATCGCAACCCAATAAATTGGGATATGGGTCCAGTAACTATGATGTGGATGTTGTCGGCCATCAATCAGATAAAAATAGGCGAGGTCAAAATCGGGTGCAATACTGGCGATCATTCCGACCAATAAATATTTTAGATAATTTGCATTGTCTCGCTCCGATCGCAAGAAACGGCGGGCTAATAAAAATCCAGCAGGCATATGCGCTATAAACATTATTCACTCCGCTTTGATAAGTTATACCAGTCAATATTTCGGGTGACATACATAATGATGGCTAATGCCACAAATACACCGATTGATCCCGATAACATTGAATAGTTTTGTTCCTGCAGAAGCGAGTAAAGATATATATAGAGTAAAGTGATCCCCGTTCCGATGAGGCTGGCTCGTTTGTTGGTCTTTAGGATGGCTTTGGAATATAGCGAGGTCATTGCGACGACGGCTGTGCTGGCAATGATATAGGACCAGAAAAAACTAATGTGTTCCGAGAAAGCCAGTAATAACAAATAAAATAAGCACATTCCCAGACCTAATAATAAATATTGTAATAAGTGCACACGTAATTTGTAGACTATCTCTAACAGCCAAATAGCCACAAACGTTAAAAACAAAAACAACAGTTGATACTTAATGCTTCTCTCCGTCATGCGGTAGTTGTCTACCGGGGTGATAAAGTCGACCCCGACCAAAGAAGCATTGAATTTGTTGTAGTCAAATTGATCGTGTAACCACTGTTGGGGGTAATTACGACTAATATGTGATATTGCCCAGTCCGCATCAAAACCCTGCTTGGTTACATTTCGATTATTGGGTAATTTAAAACCCTGAAAACTGGGGTCTGGCCAGTCAGAGCTGATAGTAATAGCGGTATTTTTTGCCATTGGGGAAAAATAAAGGCCACTACTGCCGTTTAACACCATGGCGATATTAAATTTATAACCTTCCGCATGGTTGTCTAATGGGATGTTCGGGATGTGAAATCCAGCGTCGTTTGTGTTGGTTTCGCCAAGCCCCGGCTCAAAATTAAGACTTTGTTTGTTCCAGCGCAACACAACTTGTTTCTGGATAGCGCGTGAGTCAGAAACGTTTACTAATAACTGGGCACGATTCCAATAGAGTTTGTCGGGTGTGATGCCCCAGCGGCTAAAGTCGGGTTTCGCAAAGTGGCCGGTTAAATTAATGGTTGATTGATAAACAGGGACCTCAAAGATGCCCCGATAACGAATTTCATTTTTAACCTTGGTGCTGATGTTTAATGATTCCGGCAAGAATACGGCATGGCGGAGTTTTTTACTGGTTTCTTTCTTGCCGTGTTTGTTTGTCCAGGTTTGCAGTTGATAAAACGGGACGACTAATCTAGGCCCTAGAATTTGTTGTTGATTCCCCCATTTATTGCTGATGTCATACACTGCATTATGGCGGGTTGAGTTGCGGTCTGAAATCTGTGAGTCAATCATGGCGATCGGTATTTGCAAAAGCAATACAACAAAACCAATAAAAAGTACCCGTAAAAAAATTGAATTGCGTAACCAGTTTTGAACCGAGTCTAATATCATAGTCGTAATCTCGTTTAGATTTAATTGTTATAAACGGATTACAGCATGTACAAATGCACTCAGCATGATGAAATCTGACGAAATCGGGCAACGCGGTTATTAAACGAGGTAATGTTCGAGGTTGGTCAATCTGGCATGAATTGCCAGCGTTTCTGGATTTTTAATGCATCCATTTTCATTTCATCTGGAAAAGGGGGATAGGGTGCAGAATAACGAATGATGTCTAACATAGCGGCATCAATGGCAGGGTTGCCACTGGAATGTAATATATGGGTTTGGCGTAAACGACCGCCGTTACTCAATTCAATTTCAATATCGATATGTGTTTTAGTGATGATGAGATCTTTAAAGTGGGGATAACGTGA
The DNA here is from genome assembly GCA_947259425.1 of uncultured Ectothiorhodospiraceae bacterium. GTDB lineage: Bacteria > Pseudomonadota > Gammaproteobacteria > UBA6429 > Thiohalophilaceae > SZUA-24. The sequence continues at coordinate 17,541 of CAMYMO010000029.1, forward strand.
TATCCCGATGATTTCGATCTTTTCTGTGATGTGTTCTACATAGCTATACTCGCTACGATTAACCGAGCCATTAATCGGAAACGTTTTAACATTGGCACAGCCTGTCGCGGTTAGAATCAAACAAGCTATTGTGTAAAAACGCCAATTCATTTCATTTCGTAGCCAGATTTTAGTTTCACCGAAAAAAGGTTTCTTTTGTACAAATGTATTTATCTCACTAACCCTATATATAGTCTAATACGTTTACCAACATCAAATTATGAATAATGAGATAACAGGATGTGGATAGATAAAGACATTATACCGGCATTGATCGATGCTGTAGAAAAAACCATAGAATCAGAGCTGGAAGCGTTTGATGATGAGGACTTTAATGAAGATGAGCATTTTGATGGAAATGACCTCGTCATATTGGATTCGTTTGTTCTGCATACTTTGCGAGAAAATATCGGGCGTGGTTTCTATTCATCAGAAATGCTTTATAAAGGGTTTGGATTTATGATGGGAATGGTCGCCGGCTATCTAAAGCTTGATGGACCTAGTTTACCCGATATCTGTTTCAGTAAACTGGCCAGACTACATTATGAATATTACCTTAAGGAAGCGATTTCTTATATGGACTGCATTGGGATTGACAATATCAAGGAGAATGCAAATCGTATAGATGCTTATATTGAGCGGGCGAGGCTGCAGAGTAGATATTCGGCAGAACGGTCGCAGCCGATTCAAACGGGCACCGATCATGACGCTGCAGATAATAACGTTGTACCGTTAAGATTGGTTTCTGATAAGGAAGGACCGGTCGAATAATCGCTATCCAGCTGATTCTATGTGTAACAAATGACCAATATAATCTAACGTTGGTGAATCAAACAATTCCCTGCATTCTGCTGTGATGCAGCTATACTCTTAAAATTACTCAATTTTTTCTAATTTTCGAGTCAGCAATAAAGACCCTAAGGAGAGTGCATGAGTTTCACTGTGATCAACCCGGCAACGGGTGAAACCCTGAAAGAAATCCCTGCATGGGGTGAAAAAGAAATTGAATCGGCTTTAGCCCAATCAGCCAAGGTCGCGCCTGAATGGAGAGCGTTATCCTTTGATGATCGTGCGAAGCTGATGCGCAAAGCAGCTCAAGCGTTACGCGACAATGTCGAAAAATATGCACCGATTGTTACGCAGGAAATGGGCAAGCTAATTGGTGATTCCCGCGCCGAGATCGAAAAGTGTGCAACAGTCTGTGATTACTATGCTGAAAATGCAGCGACCTTTTTACAAGATAAAGACATAGATTCCGATGCATCCCATAGTTACGTGGCCTATTTGCCGCTTGGCACGGTGCTGGCGGTGATGCCCTGGAATTATCCATTCTGGCAAGTGTTTCGCTTTGCTGCTCCGGCCTTAATGGCGGGCAATACGGGCCTGTTAAAACATGCGTCGAATGTGCCGGAGTCTGCCTTGGCGATTGAAGATGTATTTAAGCAGGCGGGATTCCCGAAGGGTGTATTCACCTCAATGATGATCCGCGCCTCTCAAGTCTCAAAGGTCATTGAAGATCCACGTGTCCATGCCGTTACCTTGACCGGTTCGGAGCCTGCGGGCATGCAAGTGGCAAGTACGGCTGGTAAGGCATTGAAAAAATCAGTGCTCGAGCTGGGTGGTTCGGATGCGTTTATTGTTTTAGAAGATGCGGATCTGGATGAGGCGGTGAAGGGTGCGGTAACCTCTCGTTATTTAAATAGTGGTCAAAGTTGTATTGCGGCAAAACGATTTATCGTGGTTGATGCCATTGCCGAAGATTTTGTCGCGCGTTTTAAAGCCGGAGTCGAAGCCTTAAAGACCGGCGATCCGACCGATCCGGATACGCGTATGGGCCCGATGGCACGTACCGATTTACGCGATGAATTACACGTGCAAGTGACGGATTCAATTGCCGCTGGCGCTAAAGTCGTAAC
>CAMYMO010000030.1 GCA_947259425.1 uncultured Ectothiorhodospiraceae bacterium
ACCATCAATAGAGTGGCTGGCACCGCTTTCTCCGTTGTGGTGCCAGCCCTTTTTTACCTTAGCGCTAGCTTTTATTATTGTATTGCTCTGAGTGTCGAGTGATTACTTCAGCAAAGAAAAAACAGAGTTAGTCATTATTTGATACCGGATATATTAAAAATCCGTACTCCATACTCACAGGAAAGACGGAGAAATTTTTAAATGGCTGCTTCGTAGTCCCTTAACACCACAAGCTGGATATCACCAGTACAGCGGATACAACGCCTCGACCCGATGTCCATATACTCTCCAAATAACCAAACAAATTGTTCTCTCCACTTTTTATTCGATATGCGCGTCAGCTGCTATTCAGATGCCGTCACGTTGAATGAAAATTTAGGGAATTCCTGGATAAAAGACCTGATGGAAAAATGAAGTTAAAACGAAGAATTTCAAACTTATCTAAAAATCAATGTCTTAAGCACTAAACACTGTCCTTAAGAGCAACATAAATCATCATATAAAAATAGGAGAACCTTCAGAACATTTGACGCTGAATTGATTAGATTACCCCGGTATTGGTCAAAACGACTTTATATCGGGAGAAATTCTATGATTGGTAAAAAAAATATTGTATTCGGGTTTATCTATCTTGCCATCACGGCTGCGGTCGGCGGTGTCATGATCCTGGGGCATTTTGATGCGCGGAGTGCTGCAGAAGCGAACAAACGTGTGCAGCTTGGGGTTTTACAGCAAATTGTGGTGGATGATTATGAAGTCAACCTGGAACAAATCACTCCACTGGAATTAGCTAAAACAAACTCACAAGCCGTTCTTGCGATTTCAAATCGTATTAATGCTCAAAAGCCCATTAGCACACTTCGCTCTGGCGCACATACGCATGGTACTGCCGATGCCTTGCTCAATATCGCTGCGGGTTTTCTGCTGTTGTTTCTTGCTGCCCCTACCTGGCTCAAACAAACCATTAGTTGGATGTTTATATCCGGTGCAGTGCTACATTCAGGTATGTTGTTTCTTGTTTCTGTGCTCGGACAGAGCTGGGCTACGCATTTATTAAATGGACCACCAGGCGCGATTGGTCGAGGACTGACTCTGGCAGGTTTAGTATTGGCGGGTATCGCGGCGGCGAAATGGTTTAGTTCAACACCGGTAACAGATGCTTCTGTCCACAAAAAAGGAAAAGCGCCGGAAAAAAGTTCGATAAGCAACACGCCTGGATTGCAGCATTAAATCACTCGTATTAACTGGCTTCGCCCCAGCCTTAACAATGGGGCGAAGATTATTTATCGATCAGATTATTCGGGTACATTTGCCTGCCGTAGCTCATTGATGAAACGTTTACTGTGTTCATCTTTTTCGAATGCGATCGTTGCCGCGATTTGTTTTAACCTTGTATCAGGGGCCTGCACCATCACATTTTCAATTTCCCATTGGGCATCCTCGAGTCGCTCCAGATTCACATAGCACGCTGCAAGAAACAGGCGTGGTAAATGAGCGTGTTCATTCCGTTCAAGTGCGTGTTGTAACGAAATCACCGCCTCCTCGTAACGCCCCTGATTGTAATACGCTAACCCCAGGTTCCAGGGATAATCAAAGGTATGATGAGGGTTTAGCTCAATTGCTTTTTTAATATTTTTTTCCGCTGCCTTACCCTTACCTTGCCAGTTGTTAATAAAGGCTAACAGTCCATATCCATCTGCATAATTCGGAGACAGGGCGATTGCCTGTTCGACGGCTTCAGCTGCCTCGTTATATTCTTTTCTGAATAAATGAATATATCCTGCTGCCCAATGCACCTGTGGTGATGAACGATCGAGTGAGACCGCCTTGCGCACAAGCTCTAACATACGCGCACGCGCTTCCTCATCTGATAACACAGACCAGCCACGACGATACTGGTGGGTAAGGACCACAGCCCAACCTCCGTAAGCACGTGCATACATGGGATCCAGTTGAATCGCCTTCTTATATGCATCTACTGCCTGCTCATGCCCCGTCTTTGTTCGCAACCGATAAAGCTGCTGGCCGCGTAAAAACATTTCGTATGCGGCAATGTTATTCGTATCGGATTGTTTCAGTCGGTTCTTCTCGGCAATCGATAATTCAATGGCAAGCGCACTCACAATTTTCTCGATAACCGTATCCTGAATGGCAAAGATATCCCGCGCCGGACGATCAAAACGCTCCGCCCAGATAGCCTGCTCAGTATTAGAATCGATGAGTTTTGCGGTAATACGAATTTGCTGCCCTGCTTTTCGCACGCTACCTTCAACGATGTATCGGACATTTAGCGTTTTCGCTACGTCATCAATGTCAACTTCTCTACCTTTATAAGTGAATGAGGACGTGCGTGACAGCACTCTAAGATTGGAGAGTTTTGATAAGTCGGTGATTAAATCTTCTGTGATCCCGTCACTTAAATAGTCCTGTTGCTGATCAGCGTTTAAATTCAAAAAGGGAAGCACGACAATTGATGCGACCTGTTTTGTCGTAAGGTCTTCCGAAGTATTATTTAAGAATAAAATGGCTCCTGCTATGAGGCCAAGAATAACCAGAAAAAATAAACCCAGTTGTGTTTTACGATTGAAGACAGGATGCTGTGTAGAACTCCCAGTTGATGAGTCAAGATGACTATCGCCAGTATCAGCATTCACACTGTCACCGCTCTCCTGGGCAACGTTGGCAACGCACCGGTAGCCTTTTTTGGGAATCGTCTCGATGTAGCTTGAATTGCGCGAATCATCGCCTAATGCTTTGCGCAGTTTTATGACGGTGCTTGAAAGCGAATCATAGCTCACCACGACATCGGGCCAGAGTTTGTCCAGTAGCTCATCGCGCGATACGACTTCCCCTGCGCGTTCGGCCAAATAAACAAGCACAGACATGACCTTCGGCTCAAGCTTGACCTCTTCGCCACCCCGTGAGATTCGCCCCAGGTCCGGATTGATATACCAGTCCGCCAGGTAAAACGGCCTGTTGAGATTATTGCCCTGTGAATCCATTCCTTCCTCAGTTGTAATGCTTAAAGCCCATACATCCAAACGGCTATTCTCTGTAATTACTTGCGACGATACAACGAAAACCTTCAAATCAAAACAATTAGATAACTTGTTGATATTTAATGATTATTTTGCATAGGTTTTTCATCATTTTATCATCGGACTTTCATCGGTACTTTTCAACGCCATCGTCAGACACTGTTCCTCAACAGCAAAACACTGGCTTACAGAAAACACTGAGGAACAATTATGAAAAAGATCATTTTTTACCTTGTATTGTTGATGTGCAGTTCACATGGCTATGCAACAAAGGTTGATACCAACGCCCGCCCTGAACAGACCGCTGTATTGATCGTTCATTGTGAGTCTAGCAAAAGCAATAATCCAGCACTTTTCAAATCTTTCAAACAGCAATTTCAACGCAATCGATGGGAAGTCTTTCTGTATCCTGTTTCCAGGATCCAGATGCAATCAGACTACCGTTATTTAGTACTGGACCGAAAAATTCAATCTCTAGCTGAACAAGGCTTTAACCGTATCATGATCATTGGCTATGACGATACGAATAAACTGATTGCTTACTACCTGTCAGGTATACCATCGAAGAGAATAAAAGCCTTTGTCGGGATTAATATGACCGGTCAGAAAACCGCAAAGGAAGATATCGTCTCAGATAATGCATCCTTATTATTGAAGATCAAAATACCGGTACTGGATATATTTGGAAGTCATTCTCATCCTGCCGTGTTGACGTCTACTGATCGTCGCGCCTTTGCCATGACACTTCACCGATCAGACTGTGATTGCCAAAAATCCAGACAAACCGTCATTAAAAATGCTAACGCCACGTTTCATGGTCATGAAATGCAGCTAACCACGCGAATCACAAATTGGTTAGACAGTATTTGAGTTGAATTTCATTATTTTAAATCAAAAACACTTATTGTATAGGAGTAGCGCCATGTTTAAATATATTCTTACGTTTGTATTCACTTTTTCACTATTAACAAGCTCCGCTTTCGCAGATATTGACAGTACTGAGCCAGTCAAGACCGGTTACATAACGATCGCGACTGACACTGATAAAACCTTCCGAGCCTATATAGCCGGATCACAAAAGGCGAAACAAGGGCTATTGTTATTGCACGGCTGGCGTGGATTAAACCATGAAATGGAACTATGGGCCGACCGGTTTGCAGCTCAAGGGTACCGTGTGATAGCAATCGATTTATATAACAATAAGACTACGAATCATCCCGGCACAGCCAGAAAACTCATGAGCAACATCAACCAGAAAGAAATAAATGATAAATTCAGAGCGGCTATTAAATTTCTGGCTCGAGATAACCGCAAGGTCGCCGTGCTTGGAAGAGGCTTTGGTGCAAACCAGGCAATACAAGCCACATCCAGCAGTAAGCTCATCTCTGCAGTTGTGTTATTTTATCCATTTGGTGATGTAAGCGAGTTACTAACATCATCTAACATCCCTATGCTTGGCAACTTTGCCAGTAAAAATTTCTTCTTTGATAATGAGCTACAACAGAAGTTTATTTCTGCGGCCAATCAGAGAAAAATCGACCTCACAGTTAAGACTTACCATGCAAGACATGGTTTTAGTAATATTCTTGGCGAGAACTTTGATACTAATGCAGACAGTTCCTCACTTAAAAACACCTTAACTTTTCTCGCCAAACATCTTCGTTAAATTTTACGGAAATAACAAAGGCTCGCCTATGCGAGCCTTTGAAATTGGCGTCCCCAAGGGTACCGCTCTCGCACATGGCCCATATTCCGAATAGGCTTGTCATAGCCTTTGAGTTTACAGTCTGGCTATTTGTGAATTATAACGATTGTACTTATAGACCTAATGCACTAAGTCCAGGGTGATCAGCTGGCCTGGGGCCCTGCGGCCAATGAAATTGTCTATCCGTTTCAGTAATGCGCACATCATTAATACTGGCGTAGCGTGTTTTCATAAGACCGAATTCATTAAACTCCCAGTTCTCATTACCATAAGACCGATACCAGTTCGCAGAGTCATCATGCCATTCATAGGCAAAACGAACCGCAATACGATCACATGCGCATGCCCAGACTTCCTTTATTAGCCGATAATCAAGTTCACGTTGCCATTTTCGGGTGAGGAACGCCACAATGGCCTCACGTCCCTGGATAAACTCCGCACGGTTACGCCAAATTGAG
>CAMYMO010000031.1 GCA_947259425.1 uncultured Ectothiorhodospiraceae bacterium
GTCGCCCCATCGATCTGAACACGTTGACCGTTGATAATATATTCAGTGCCCGCTGTTACTACCGAGTTAACCAGGCCTTCGACTTCTGCCTCAAGTACGGTACCTGATATATCATCCGGCACAACAAGTCCCGCTGGCTTACACTCAATATCCGTTACAGTATCCAACGTAGTCAGATCCATATCGGGTGTGGCTTTGACTTCGACTAACTGTCCAACAGCAATACCACCCGTGCAATCACGTGGCACTATCGCTAAGGGATCAACGACTTGATTACCAATAGTAAAGGTACCTCCAGCAACGGCGTTAACCTTACCGAGCAACTTCCATTCTGCAAGACCCGCACTCTTATACTGGAAACGCGTTACCTGAATCACATTGATGTCATCCGCATAACCGCTAACTTCAACAACATCCCCTACAATCAAATTGGCCACGTCATTTCCTGGTACATCTGCAAGAACGGTATTAGCCGTTAATATAATATCCTGACCGAGCACACGTAATGGCTGTGTCGATGTAATCGGACCTTTAACATTATTAGTTGCAAAAATATTGACAGCCGTGCCTGAACTGAAATCGGCACTGACATCATTAGCAACATCAATCCGCACAACCATTCCGGCACCGCGTTGTTCAAACTCAATTTCAGAGATCGTCTGGTCATCCAGCGTGATAATCGTGTTCTGATTTATTTCAAACACACGATCGTCATTGATAATAACGCTACCAAAACCTGAAACCGTAGATATACCCGTTCCACCAATTCCTCCACCACCAGAGGCACCACTTCCACCGCAGGAGACAAGATACGTTAATAACAATAATAGAGATGCTAGTTTAATGATGGTCGGTTTCATTTGATTGTCTCCTGCTCGGCTATCTTTTCATTCTGCTCGTAATCGTTTTCAAAATAATAAATACCAATACCCGCTTGCTTGCGGCCGGTACCCTGAAGCTCCTGATTCTCATCGCCATCATGTACAGAAAGCCAGGCATCTAAGAGTTCAAGTAATTCCTGGGACCGTTCCGCTGCAAGTGGACGAAATTCTTTAACGGCTTCTTCTGATAAATTGTCATAAGCCACTTTTCGTTGGAAAAATGCGTTGGCTTTTTTACTAGTGATGTTGTGATCAATCGTTGAAATAAGTGCGCTGACATCGGTGCCAAGGATATTGAGTTTTTCTGTATCACTTTGTACTGGGATATAAGCTGGTTTGAGTAGACGAACCTGGTCCTTATCGACTTTTTCAATGGCACCAACTTGTAACAGTTCATCCAGTATTGCGCGGGTTGGCACATCGCCACTATATTCTTTGACTAACTCATGAAAACTTGTGCTTCCCGTCTGAATCGAAAGTAAGGCCGGCTGACCTTTACCATCCTGGAATCGGGTATCACGTCGCCAGCCACTGATCACTCGCGCAGCCCGGTTATACCGTGAACCGGCTTCGACATCCTCCTGAACTGGTAACTCTGACACCCGCTTCACCTCTTTACGTGAAAGGCCTGTAATGATGGCCGCCCGAGATATCGACTTTGCCCTGCCCGGCAGCTGAAACTCCGACACCGCCAGATCCACATACACCTGCTTCGCCATATCGGCAAACGCTCCGAATGGCACCCCGTTACGTAGCAAGAGACGAATAAGGGACGTAAGAACCCGGATAACCGCAGTATTCAAAGCCTTCGAGCTAATCTGACTCATATTTGGGATTATAGTCCCAAATATTTACCAGATCAAGTAATATTGATGTAATTATGATCATAATGCAGTCTATACATTACTTAATATAATGTATTTGACCTGGACACAACGGTTTCGGACGTGGAACTACAACAATAAGGCGGGAGGGATTACCACTTAGTTTGAGCTATTTCCTTCGCCCCCACCAACTCGCTAACAACGACCCCGAAATATTATGCCAGATGCTAAACACCGCACTGGGTTGCCTTGACCCAGTATGGGTAAAGTACGCAAAATCACCAGAACTTGCATGGCAAGTTCAGGGAATGACTGTAGCAAAGCGTAAGAAATGACCGGAGTGTAACGTAGGGAATCCTGCATGGAACACGTAGTGGTGCGAAGCAGGGACTGGGCGAAACACGAAGTGATTCATGCCAGTACTTAATAAACCCGTCAGGGTTTTAAGGAGAAACCCGAAGGGGTTCTTTGAGCTGTACCTTTGGCACAATGGCGATGACGGAGAGCACGGGGAATAACGGTTTGACGGGTTCTATTTTTTTAGCCAACAGATGATTGATCACCACCGCTGAATATAAATGGGGCAGACCGGACTGATCACACAATCAACGCTGATGTATGCATGCCCCACACCGGTACCGGAATCCGTTCTCCAAAATACAACCCGATGAGCGTCGGCATGGCGACCACCGCAAACAGCGATGGAACATAAGGTGAGCGTAATCGATAACGCCACACCTCTTAACTAAGATCTCTTTAATCCCGGCCCATTTATTTCTTGAATTTTATTAATATTTTGTAATATCTGTTGAAAATCTTCTGGGGAAACCGGACGACTAAAATAATAGCCCTGCGCCTCATCGCAACCAAGCCGAGCCAGAAAATCTCTTTGTTCTTGGGTTTCAACTCCTTCTGCAATAACACGCAAGCCCAAACTTTTCGATAACGCGAGGATGACACCGGCTATAGCAATATCTTCCTCGTCATCCGGGAGATTCTGTACAAACGAACGATCAATCTTAACTTTGTCGATAGGTAAACGTTTAAGGTATGCCAGAGAAGAGTGGCCAGTGCCGAAGTCATCGATAGCGATCGCAACCCCAAGTTTGCTAAGCTCTAACAAAGTATCGATGGTTTGTTCAGGCTGGGCCATGATGACACTTTCGGTCAGTTCTAATTCAAGATTTTTAGCAGGCAAACCAACATCATTTAATACCTTCTTTACAGTCGAAACAAAATCAGATCGTTGCAATTGAATCTCAGATACATTCACAGCCATGCGTTGCAACGGGATATGCATATCAAGCCAGGCTTTTGCCTGTTGACAGGCACGATGAAGTATCCAGCCGCCGATTTCTACGATTAAACCACTATCTTCTGCCAAGGCAATGAAATATTCTGGAGAGATAGAGCCTTGTTCAGGATGTGTCCAGCGTGCAAGTGCTTCCGCTCCAACGAGATTGCCACCAGCGAGTGCAAATTGAGGTTGGTAGTGAACGTGAAGTAAACCATTTTTTACGGCCTCTCTTAATTCAACTTCCAGTTGCATTCGAGTCATAGAGGTCGTGGTTAATTCGTTAGAATAAAAATCATACGTGTTACGCCCCCTTGCTTTTGCGCGATACATTGCCGCGTCTGCATTTGCAACCAGGGCTTCTGTATTCATTGCATCACGTGGAAAGAGGCTGATACCAATACTTGCAGAGAGATAAAAGGTACGCTCATCAATTTGATACGGACTGGTCAGATCGTGTAAGAGTTTCTTTGCTAATTGAGCAACATCTTGTTCCTTTCGAAAGTGTTGTGCCAGTAAAATAAATTCATCGCCACCCATACGAGCAATAGTATCTTCCGGACGAGTATTTTCACTCAACCGATTAGCGACCTCTACTAACAATCGATCACCAATAGCATGACCAAGACTATCATTAATATGTTTAAAGTTATCCAGATCCAGATAGAGCACTGCAGAAAAAATAGAGGTATCGTTGGCGTTTTTTATAGCCTGATGCAGTCTATCCTGAAATAATTTTCGATTTGGTAAACCAGTAAGTGCATCATGTTGTGCTTGATGCAGGATATCATGAGTATAGCGAATACGTTTACTGAAGTTATATGCCAACAAGCTAGTCAGCACTAAACCAATAAAGAGTATAACCCATGCTTGTATAGAACGGTGCTTTTCAATAAAAACAGGAGCAGGTCGAAAATATAAATTCCATTCACTACCTGGCACGTTTAGTGCCACCTGGAATCGCGAGGTGGCCATAAATTCACTTAGAATAGGTTCAGCGACGGCTCCGGTGCGAGTACGTGATGGATGGAAGTGTAGAATCTCAGGGTGAGATTTATCACTATTATTTACCAGTAACACATCCAGGCCAGTCGGCTGAAAATTATGGATACTGGATAAAATAAATTTCCTGGGTTCTATAACGCCCAGTGCAAATCCTTGTAAAATTTTCTCTGATGGTTGCGCAACATTCGATGTAACTGGATTTTGATATACCGGTTGAAACATTACAATTCCTTTTACCGTCCCATCTCCTTGTACGAGTCGTATCATGTCACTAAAGGATATTTTACCTGTGGTTTTCGACTGTTGTAACGCCCGGTTTCGAATCGGGTTACTAGCAAGGTCATACCCCACAGCCAGTTCATTTCCGCTTAACGGTTCAACGTAAAAAACCGGAAAATATTCATTACGCGGCGCAGCGGGTACCAATTCGCCTTGCTCATTACGTTCCGTGATTAGGCGCCCGGGAATAAACGCAGATAGTTCTTGCTCTATTAAATGACGATCATTGTGTTTAACCAATGGTATCCATTCCAGAGCAGTTAGCAGCGGATTTTTAGTTATCTGGTCCTGTACAAACAAGTGAAACTCATTGCGATCTACAAATGTCGATGCGACGTAGAAATTCCGAATGGACTCCATAATATCAACAATATTATTGACACTTTCCTGGACACGAGCGGCCTCGTCTTTTGCACTTAGTGCAATATTGTCAGCAAATTCCTGAGACTCGTACCTTTGTTGGAAAAATACTGTAAGCCCCGTGAGTATTGCGCAAATGATCACAATAGCTATTACAGTACGGTAACTATGTAATGTCTGGTAAAAAGTTGCCAAATTCTTAGGGAATGCTTTTTTCAAGTTCATTAACTTCTTCTTCTACACAATCGATTAGTTTAGCTCAGCCATGGAATTGTGCGTATTTTTTTAAAATATGTTTCGCAATCCCATATTTTATATGCGGTCTATATATCGATATCAGCTGTGGAAAATAGGATTTAACAATAATTCATTTTCTTTTCCGCACCCACCAACTCGCTAACAACGATCCCATTATGTTATGCCAGATGCTAAACACCGCTCCGGGTTGCCTTGAGCCAGGATGGGTAAGGTACGCAAAATCACCAGAACTTGCATGGCAAGTTCAGGGAATGACTGTAGCAAAGCGTAAGAAATGACCGGAGTGTAACGTAGG
>CAMYMO010000032.1 GCA_947259425.1 uncultured Ectothiorhodospiraceae bacterium
CATGGTCCGCAATCAGATCAAGATTAAATTGCGCCCGGCTTTTTCTAATATTAAATTCGAGGCCATCCAACCTATTGCTTATACAATGCCAACGGTCCGTGCAACTGATCCAAATAAAACCGATAAACTGATGGAACATTTCAGTCTGGCAACAGTCAAATTAAACTTAATCGCAACCCTGATTCAAAAAGTAGTCGATAAGCAAGCAGTACAATCTTTTGCTGGAAATTTGGCCCATCGCTGGCTTAAAGATTCTTTTGCCGATGTATCGATAACAAGTGCGGCCGTCATCGAAAGAAAAATATAAATACGGTATTTTTATATGGTTTATTTCCTTGTCGGTACGTGTCAGTTACTTGAGAATTAGATCGGTTTATGTTTGAATTTAACACTAAGCAAAATAACCATAAATAATCATTTGAGTCATTACAGGATGTACTTAACTCATGCAGCAATCGCTAAAAACCACACCGTCAAGCTCGGACAATAAAAACCTATTTGTCCTTGCAGCCTACGGCCGAGTGCGTGACGAGTCTGAAACGATATGCAAGCCATTAGAGATTGAAGACTACGGCATTCAAACCATGCCGGATGTAAGCCCACCAAAATGGCATCTCGCACACACCAGTTGGTTCTTCGAAACCTTTATTTTAAAACCTTTTGTGAAAGACTATGTCGTTTTTCAGGCTAGCTATGAATATTTATTTAACTCATATTATGAGCAAGTTGGTAAGTTTCACCCGCGACCGGAACGTGGATTACTTTCCAGACCAACGGTTGCCGAAATTTATGAATATCGACAGTATGTAAACGATCAAATTACATCATTAATGCTTAATTTAGACCAGAAAATTTCCGATCTAAAAGATCGTGATGAGATTTTAAGACGGATTGAAATTGGCCTGCATCATGAACAGCAACATCAGGAGTTGATGCTAACCGATATAAAACATATTTTTGCAAACAATCCTCTAAAGCCGGTTTATCGAGATCTAAAATTAACGCCCCAGTCAAAAAGTGGCTCACTTAACTGGATAAAACATCCTGCTGGCATATATGAAATTGGCCATAAAGGAAAAACGTATGCCTTTGATAACGAAAGCCCTAACCATAAAGTTTATCTAGAACCATTCCAAATTGCTTCAAGACTGACGACCAATGAAGAGTTTTTGAAATTTATTGATGCGGGGGGATATGAAAATCCTGCTTATTGGTTATCGGATGGCTGGAAAACGGTTCAAACACAACAGTGGCAACAACCCTTTTATTGGTTTAAAGAAAATAACGAATGGTATGAAATGACCCTTGCTGGAAAACGTCCACTTGATTTATCTGCCCCGGTATCGCATGTCAGCTTTTACGAAGCCAATGCGTATGCCAATTGGTTAGCGAAACGTCTTCCGACCGAGCAAGAATGGGAGGTTGCTGCGCGTCAATTTGAAGTTGCTGGAAATTTTCGAGAGCAGGGCTATTTACAACCGGTCGCAACAAACCAGGATGAAAATAATCAATTCTATGGCGATGCTTGGGAATGGACCCAGTCGAGTTATTCACCCTATCCGGGTTACAAGGCAGCGTCCGGTGCGCTGGGTGAATATAATGGTAAATTCATGAGTAGCCAATTTGTCTTGCGTGGCGGCTCCTGCGTCACACCTCAAAATCATATAAGAACCAGTTATCGTAATTTTTTCTATCCAGGCGATCGTTGGCAATATTCTGGAATCAGACTCGCGGAGACCCTCTAATGGCAAAATCATCAGCTAATCTTGATATACAGTTTTATGATTATCATCCTGAGCAGTCTGATTTTTATAGTGAAGTCGTGGTTGGGCTGCAGGCTACACCGAAAGTCATTCCGCCGAAATTTTTTTATGATGAAGTTGGCTCGCAGTTATTTGAGCAGATCTGTCAGTTACCTGAATATTATCCAACCCGAACCGAACAGCAAATTCTTGCCAGCAATGCCGGGGAAATAGCAAACATTATTGGCACCCACAGTTATATTTTAGAGCCAGGCTGTGGTAGCTGTGAAAAAATTAAAAATTTAATCGATACGCTCAGGCCAAAGGCCTATGTTCCGATGGATATCTCAAAAGATTTTTTACAAAAGTCAGCTCAAGCAATTTCAGATGAGTATCCGTGGTTAGATGTGCATGCGGCATGTGTCGATTTTACCGCGCCGATGCAATTACCTTTTTGTCCTGATAATGAACATAAGCTGGCTTTTTTCCCTGGTTCGAGCATCGGCAACTTTGAACCCAAACACGCAAAACAATTTCTACGTCAGGTGGCGGATATGGTCGGCAAGGGCGGGGGTATGTTAATCGGTGTCGACCTGAAAAAAGAAGAACAGCTATTAAGAGATGCCTATAACGATGATGCCGGGGTCACCGCTGAATTTAATTTGAACCTATTAACACGCATCAACGATGAATTAGATGCCAACTTTGATTTAGAACATTTCGACCATCATGCCTTTTATAACGCTGATATCGGGCGCATTGAAATGCATTTGGTCAGCCAGAAATCGCAAAAAATAAAAGTCGGTGATCAATTGATTGACTTCACCGAAGGCGAGAGTATCCATACTGAAAATTCCTATAAATACACCATAAAAGAATTTCAACAGCTTGCCAGTAATGCCGGTTTTATACCTGTGGATGTATGGACGGACGAACAAGAATTATTCAGCGTCCATTACTTTGAAGTGCCGAATGGTTAAACCGATCGCCTACTAGTTTAAATATTGCAGATCCTATTCAGAATTTTCTAGCCACTTCACACGTACTGATTTCTTTTCAGAACCATCGTAAACTGTTAAAAAATACGTGTTATCGACAGGAACCAGTAGCGTTACTGAAAACTCTATTAATTCATCACGCCTGAAGACATCGAGCTTTATTGTCTCGCCAACAACACATACAGACAATAGTGAGAGGAAATTTTCTTTACTGGCCTTTAATTTATTGACCGCAATAATGATATCACCAGTTGCAATACCGGCTTGCTGCATGGCTCCACCAGCATAGATTATCTGTACTTTCGCGCCAAGCGGATCACTTAGTAATTTGACGCCTAAGTTGAACGTTGCTTTATCTTCGTTATCAGGTTTTCCGCCTATGTCATCCATGTCGTCGGTAGCGCGATGTTCTAATTTCAAACCAACAGGCTCAAATAAGCTATCAAGCGGCAAGTCGTCAACGTTATTGAGGTAGTCAGTAAAAAAGGACTTGAATGAGGTTTTAGTTAACGACTGGACAATATCCGGGATTGTTGTGCTCTTGATACCGATTCCTTTTTTACCATACATTCTCCACAACTCACGCATGACATCATCCAGTGATGCGTTATTGTCGGTGACGGATCGAATTTTCAGGTCAAGACACATTGCAAATAAGGCACCTTTGACATAGTAACTTACGATCGCATTTGGCGCATTCTCATCTTGCTTGTAAAACTTTGTCCAGGCATCGTAACTTGATTCCAGTAAGGTTTGTTTGCGGCGTCCGCTACCACGCATGACGCGGGTTATGTTTTTGCCGAGCAATTCCAGATAGGTTTGCTCATCAATGGTACCGCTACGTACCAACCCTAATTCATCATAATAAGAAGTGATACCTTCAAACGCCCAGAGTAACTCAGTATACGATTCGCTTTGTAACTGATAAGGGATAAATTCAGCGGGTTTAATTCTTTTGATGTTCCAGGTATGAAAATATTCATGGCTAAACAGACCAAGTAGGTTTACATAGTCATCGTTTAATTTTTTCATACCTTTTATCGGTAAATCCTTGCGGTTACATATTAAAGCAGTCGAGCTGCGATGTTCCAAGCCACCGTAGCCAGTACCGACAACCATAAGTAGAAACATATAACGTTCCATCTCAGGAAGTTCGCCATACATTGCGATATGCGTTTGGCAAATTTTCTTAACATCTTCACTGAGTCGAGTTAAATCGCTACGATGAACACCGGTAACAATCATATGGTGTGGCGTATCATTAATTGAAAAATTAATTTCATCAAACGTGCCCATTTCGACCGGATGGTCGATCAGCTCTTCGTAATCGAGTGCTGAAAATTCGCCTGCTGAAAATAACTCGGTTTGTTCGCGGCTTAATGTTGTCGCGACTTGCCAATCATCGTACTGTTCACCGGCAGGCAAATTAATCGTTAGCTGAACGGGGTTATTTTCCTGTCCCTTAACCGCCAAGAAGACACTGCTGCCATTGAAAAAGGCATGGGTGGTATCCAAGTGTGCGGTACGTACGGATAAGTCCCAGGCGTATATTTGATAGCTAATCGAAATAGGGGAGGTCGTTTTTTCTAATAACCAGGTTTGTTTGTCCTGTTTTGTTAAACGAATTGATTGCTTATTACTCACTGCTTTGATTTCAGTAATGTTCCTGGCAAAGTCACGGATCATATAACTGCCCGGTATCCAGGCAGGTAAGTAAACAAGCTGTCCTTTGGGATCAGGATTTTCAATATAACACTCCACCGCAAACAGGTGTGCTTCAGGAGAGGTCGGTGTTATCGTGTAATGTATATTTAATTTAGATTTTTCAGGCATAAGACATTTTACGGACGTTCTACTTTAATCCAAACCTGATTGACATCGGTGGAGCGAATTCGAGTGCGATACGTAATACCGGATTCAGACAGATTCTTTTCATGGTCGGTCCCGCCAATATAGATCCATTGTCCTAATTTACCCGTTACAACGGTCTCAAGCTGGTTTGAATCAATCGCAAGCTGATTATTCTCACGGGACTGTTTTTGTTGTTGTATGGTTAACGTGACATTATCACCGCTAACCTGTGGTTTAACACGAAATCCACTCATAATCTTTTTATATTGTACTGACTCGGTTACGGTGCCATCCGGGTTACGAAACCGTCTGGCATAGGGGATGGACTGTCCCATCGAGATAGTACCCCAATATCCTTCAGTTACCGACATGGTCTGTATGTCTGTATTATTATTTTTTGCTTTTGTTTCATAAATTTTCGCGTCAAATTTTACTTTGTCGTTTGAGTCGGTAATGGTCAGATTACCATCGCGTTGGTTGTTCGGATCACCCACTTCAACACTACCAATATCTCCTTTTACCTGTGCGGAGACGGAACCGCCACGTTCGTTTTGTTTGGATTGATCCTGATACGATACAG
>CAMYMO010000033.1 GCA_947259425.1 uncultured Ectothiorhodospiraceae bacterium
CACCTGGATGGCGGGAAAAATACTCCAGCAAACTCATCACTCGTGGTTCAAGCTTAACCACTTTGTTATCGCGCACCAGCTCACATGAGCCAGGGCGAACCTCCCATTGCCCGACAAAATAATTTGCATGGTCGACTGCATCCACCTGCACCATCCGGTCCTGTCCCGACGTCATGAGTTCAAATGACTATATAACTTATTGATTTTATTATCCATTAATTTCGTCCGAAAAAGATCCTGTTTTCTTCACACCTTTTCACCTCAGCTCAGATAGATTCCTTCGCATGTTTGCTACAACCAACGGGTCGCTTATACCGACTTTTTAAAATAGAGGAATAAAAAAATGCTAAATCTCAAAACTATCCAAATCCCCATCTACATATTCATTATCAGTTTTATATCCGCGTATTACCTTTCGGGAAAAGCGGAATCGGCAACGGACGACTTTGGAGTCATCCTTCAGGTGAGTGAGGCCGATCCCAAAGTATGGAATCTAGCATTAAATATCGCCGAAAACGCCCCGAAGACTGTCGACTACCCACTAAAGGTCAGTGTTATTGCCTTCGGACCGGGATTAAACATGCTGAAAATAGATTCTAAGGTCGCGAACCGTCTTGAGAAGGCAACAGCCAATGGCGTGGAGTTTCGTGCCTGTGGAATGACCATGAAAAAACTCAAGATGAAGGATGACGCGCTCTATCCAAGCCAACGGGTCCAACGAGTTGATGGCGGCGTGATTGAAATTATGCGCCTGCAAAGAGCCGGCTGGGCCTATATCAAACCTTAACGACATGGAGATAACCATCATGAACAAGCCAATTATTATACTCATTGCCATTTTGTCCGGATCGGCTTTCGCCCAGACAGAAAACGAGTGGTTTATCAGTCAATTTAATCTGCTAGACAAAGACTCAGACGGATATCTGACCTTAGCTGAAATTCAGGCCAAGCCGGATGTTATTCGTCAGACCAACTTCTTTTACCAGGGAAGTTTCGAATTCGCGGATATCAATAAGGATAACCTGATCAGCCAGGCTGAATACATCGCGAATGAACAGGATACTTATTAACTTAGCGCAAGACACTATCTGATCGAAGTGACCGGGACGGATGCTTCGGTCGGATAATTTTTCATTAGAAACCAGAATACAAACAACCTGCCAGGTATTGTCATGAAAACACGCTTAACCAGATTTATTGTGCTCTTCGTTTCATTAGTTTCTTTTAACAGTTACGCTAATACCGAAAAAACCGATCTACGGATTTTATGGACCAATGATACACATGGGTACTTAAGTCCGCTTTATCATCGTGAAGAAGGTGATGATCAATTCATGGATCGTGCTAAACGTGAAGGAAAAGTGGGTGGCTTTGCCTATATCACCAGTCTGGTCAAACGACAGAGGGCGCAATTACCGGATCGAACACTCTTAGTCGACAGTGGTGATAGCTGGCATGGTACCGTGGTTCCAGTACGCATGGGTGGCTCGCCAATAGTTGAAGTTATGAATGCCATGGGATACGACGCGATGGTGCCAGGTAACGTCGATTTCTTCTACGATCAAAAAACACTGGAAAATCTATTTTCTGCTGCACGGTTTCCAATCGTTGCAGCAAACATTTACGATGCTGACTGGGGAGAAAGAGCTGAACTAAAGAATGTACAGCCGTACATCGTAAAAAAAGTTGGCAAACTGAAGATTGCTATTATCGGTATGACCTATCACTGGATGTCAAAAGTCACCAGCCATCGTCAATGGACATTTGGTCTACGTACTGAAGAAATCCAACAAGATATCAATGATTTAAGAAACCAGAAACAGGTAGACCTGGTCATTCTCCTTTCACACATGGGCTGGAAAGTCGATGCTCGCTATGCTGAAATGGTGAAGGGTATCGATGTTATTGTCGGTGCCCATACCCATGACATTCTGTATCGCCCTACTCTTGTCAATAATAGAAACAGTCAACGGAGCGTACTGATCGTCCAATGTGGTTCGCATGGAAAAATGCTTGGACAACTGGATCTTACCATCCGCGATAAACGTGTTACCGCTTTTAATCAAACGCTATTCCCGATACGTACCAGTGAAATCCGGCCAGATCCCGGAATTCAATCTTTAATACAAAAACTACGCGCACCCTATGAGGCAGAATTAAAACGCGTCATCGGAGTGACTGGAACTTTGCTCTATCGCCAAGGTACCTGGCAGAGCACAGCCGATAATCTGATTGTCGATGCCCTACGTGCACGTAGCCAACAACAGGTTGCCGTTAGTGAACCAGGACGTTATGGTGCAACTACCCTACCCGGACCAATAACCGTAGAGGATATTTATAATCTGGTACCAACCGAATCTCCGGTATATCGCATGCAGCTCAAAGGGCAAGATCTGCGTAATATGCTTGAAGCTGCCATTGATAACGTGGTTACGGAAAATGCCCTGGAACAAATTGGCGCAAACATGTGGCGTTATTCAGGACTATCGCTAAAAGTGGATCTTCGAAAAACCTATCCAGATCGTATTCAGGCCATGTATATAAACGAAAAACCGGTCATCGACGATCAACTATATACCCTGGCTGAATTCAATCTGTTTTTACGCAACAACCCATCTGCGATTGATGTTATCAAAACTGGCCGAATCGGTCCTCACGAGATTATTTCGTATATTGAAGAACATCAAACTATCTCACCGAAAGTAGATAAACGTATCATCGATCATCATGGAAATATCATGAGTGACCATCTGCACCTAGATGAAATCGAAAAACAAACTGGTGCAGCAGAGATTAAAGATAATCATACACGTGCTTATCAGTACCGGGGGCAGCTCGATAATACTGGTTATTTAACAATGCAAGACTAAATACGGCAACGTATATTGTTTCGAAAATCAAGAAAAAAGTAGGCTACGAAAACCGTAACCTGTTTTTTCATTCATCGCGTCTTATCCTGCTTCCATCGAAGGGTGAGCAGCACTCAACACCATTTGATCAATACGTTGGCAGCGTGCTGCTAAGATGTCGAATGGAATAACCAGCACAGTGGCCGCTGGCAAGGAAATATCAACCAACAGTTGGTGTTTAACCCTGAATGGCCAGAATCGTTGCCATACCGATTTTTATGATTATCCACGCTCAGGTAGCGTGTTGAATTTATCGCGACGCCTCAAGTAAATGGCTTGCAATCTGGCTTGAAATAGCGCAATTTAAACCTATATAAATAGTATATCGGGCATGAAATGGCCTGATTTGTGTAGAATTTACTCAAGGATATTTATGTGTGGCATAGCGGGAATTTGGGGTGACGTTCGAGAATCCAATGTACAAAGTATGATTGAGGCCCAGCACCACCGTGGTCCGGATGGTCACGGGGTGCATGTCGATGTTAAACAAGGCGTATTGGGCCATACCCGGCTGGCCATTATGGACCCGCTCCAGGGCCAACAGCCGATCCACAATGAAGACCACAGTGCCACGCTGGTCGCCAATGGCATGATCTATAATCATCCCCAGCTGCGACGAGGCCTCACCGATGCCCATCACTTTAAATCCAACAGCGATAGCGAAACCATCCTCCACCTGTTCGAAGATCACGGCTTATCGACCCCGCGTCTGCTTGATGGGATGTTTGCCTTCGCGATCGCGGATGGTAATCGCTTGATACTGGCGCGTGATCGTATCGGCATCAAACCGTTGTACTATGGGCGCAAGAAGAATGAAAATGGAACCGAAAGCCTTTACTTTGCCTCTGAGCTCAAGGCACTGGCACCGTGGCTTGAGGACATTAAAGAGTTTCCGCCTGGCACTATTTATGATTCCGAAAGCGGTTTTCACACCTATTACCAGGTGCCTGAGCAAATTCCAGTTGAACTGGATTTAGCTACCCACATCCGCCAGGTACGCGAAACGATTGAGGCCGCGGTGGAAAAACGTTTATTGAGTGATGTGCCATTAGGTGCCTTTCTTTCGGGTGGGCTCGACAGTAGTATCATCGCAGCGGTCGCTAAACAATATATGCCCAGCTTGCATACCTTCTCGGTCGGCATAGAAGGTTCGCGTGATCTGGAAGCCGCACGAGTCGTTTCCAAACACATTGGCTCGGTGCATCATGAATATATTTATAGTGCCAGTGAAGTGATCGAAGAATTACCCGAAATCATCTACCACCTGGAATCTTTCGATCAGGATCTGGTACGTAGCGCTATTCCCACCTGGTTCTGTGCTCGAATGGCCGCGGACGAGGTAAAAGTCATCCTGACCGGTGAAGGCGCCGATGAATTATTTGCCGGCTATTCTTATCACAAATCAATTCACGATCATCAAGCCTTGCACAAAGAACTACGGCGCTCAGTCACCCGCTTGCACAATATCAACCTGCAACGGGTAGACCGTATCACCATGCGCCATTCCCTTGAAGCACGCGTTCCATTTCTTGATACCGAATTGATCGCCCTGGCTCAAACTATCCCATCCGAGTTGAAACTGTTTAGCGACAAGAATGGCCAGCGCATTGAAAAATGGATCCTGCGCAAAGCGTTTGAGGATCTATTACCGTCTGATATTGTCTGGCGTGACAAGGAACAGTTTGATGAAGGCAGCGGCATGGTCGATCTGCTCCCAGCCGTGTTGGAACGTACCGCGGCGGGCATCGATACCCAAGCCTATCAAACACAGTTTAGCGCCGATCGCCTGCGTTCAAACGAAGAGTGTTACTACCACAGTCTGCTGATGCAACAGTTTGAGAAACCGCAGGCGATACTTGCCAACGTCGGTCGTTGGTCACTCGATTGATTTATTGTTGAACTATCACCACGGCAGTTTGTTTTATATTGTATAAAGCTACCTAGTGCAAACAATCATTATATAAGAAACCATAATTTAGCCATTATGGCCAGTTTATACTGACAAATAAACATAACCTGTCCGCTTTCGGCCAGGAGCAGCCTTTGAACGTGTTCAATACACAAAGCTAAAACTCGAAGCCTACCTTTTTGAGATAGAACCTAAAGAAGAACAATGGGAAATCACCGTTGAATGTGCCATTGATGAGGGTTGGGAGACGTATCGACTTAGCGCAGAAAAAGAATATCTGTTACATGGTTCAGATGATGCCATTGCGCATGAGGTCATGTTGGATAATTGGCGTGAATCCTTATCTGTTTG
>CAMYMO010000034.1 GCA_947259425.1 uncultured Ectothiorhodospiraceae bacterium
ATTGTAATAGTTGACCATTACTATCAAGTATTAGAACTCACAGTAGGAGATATACGATATGACGATTCCAGAACGCGATGGTGATGGTTACCTGATCGATATGAGTGCCTGGTCGCCGGAGATTGCCCGCGCGATGGCTGAGGCGGATGGGCTT
Source organism: uncultured Ectothiorhodospiraceae bacterium (assembly GCA_947259425.1). Lineage (GTDB taxonomy): Bacteria > Pseudomonadota > Gammaproteobacteria > UBA6429 > Thiohalophilaceae > SZUA-24. The sequence goes on from CAMYMO010000034.1 coordinate 155, forward strand.
GAGCTTGATGATGAACAGTGGGAGCAAATCAACAAGGCCCGTGAGTACTATGAAGAATTCAGCGTGGTCCCGCCGATTCGTAAGTTTTCCAAGTACATGCAGGCGAATCAAAAAGACATGTTCAAAAAATGGATGACCGGCCCAATGAAGCCTATCACCAAATATGGTGGTCTACCGAAACCAACCGGGTGTGTCTAAGCCCATTGGTTAGCACCCTTTTTGCCTAATCGAATGCCCGGCAAATCGGCCGGGCCTTTATTTCTCATCAGTATAAAATTACGGCAAAGCTCAACTTTTATCGGGCCAGAGAAATCTATGTTACATATTCCCTTTACCAATCGATACGACGCCTTGGGTGATGCGTTTTATGTCAAAACCCTGCCGGCCAGCGTGGCGAAACCAGGCTTGATTAAATTTAATCACGATCTGGCTGAGCAGTTGGGCATTGTTACCGACAAGTTGGAAACAGACGAGTTGGCGGAAATCTTTGCCGGCAATCAAATGCCCGACGGTGCCGAACCGTTAGCGATGGCCTATGCCGGCCATCAGTTTGGTCACTTCAATCCACAACTTGGCGATGGCCGTGCTATTTTAATCGGGGATATGCAGGATAAGGATGGCCAGGGTTTTGATGTGCAATTAAAAGGTTCCGGGCAAACCTATTATTCTCGCAATGGCGATGGTCGTGCGGCATTGGGGCCGGTGTTACGTGAATATCTCCTCAGTGAAGCGATGGCGAAACTGGGTGTGCCGACCACACGTGCCCTGGCCGCGGTTACCACCGGTGAAGAAGTAGTTAGAGAACGCATGCTACCGGGTGGCATTATTACCCGCATTGCCCGAAGTTTTGTTCGGGTGGGCACGTTCCAGTTTTTTGCCGCGCGGGGTGATCTGGAATCCGTTAAAAAACTGGCCGACTATGTGATTGAACGAAATTATCCGCAGGTACGTGAGGCGGAAAATCCCTATGTCGATTTATTTCAAACCATTGTTGATAACCAGGCCGCACTCATTGCTCGCTGGATGCAGATTGGTTTTATCCACGGCGTGATGAATACCGACAATATGTCGATCGCCGGTGAAACCATTGATTATGGTCCCTGTGCCTTTATGGATGATTATGATCACAACCGGGTGTACAGCTCGATCGATCGCGATGGGCGTTATGCCTATAGCAACCAACCCCCGATTGGGCTGTGGAATCTGACGCGTCTTGCCGAATCAATCGTACCGTTGCTGGCGCAGGACGACGATGCGGCGGTAGAAATTGCCAAAGCCATCTTAAATAGCTATCAACCCACTTATGAGCAGCATTGGCTGGCCGGTATGCGCAGTAAACTTGGTTTGACAACGCAGGTTGAGCAGGCGATCGCCGATGACGATAAAGCCCTAATTGAATCGCTGCTGAATATCATGGCGCATCACCATGCTGACTTTACGTTAACCTTTCTCCACTTATCCCAAGTATCACAGTTAACCCCCTCGACATCCGAACAGGATACCGTCTTGCGTGAATTATTTGATAACTCGACCCAAATTGATGAATGGCTCGAGACCTGGCGCCAGCGTTTGAGTCATGAAGCGCTAAACGATGAAGCCCGACAAGCCAATATGAAGGCGATAAATCCGGTTTATATCCCTCGTAACCATCAGGTCGAGGCCGCCATTCGCGCCGCAGAAGATCAAAATGATTTTTCCGTGTTTCATGATTTGCATGACGTATTGCAAAACCCATACGTAGAGCAGCAAGGTCAGGACAGATACAAGCTGCCACCCAAACCGGAAGAGATTGTTCACCAGACGTTTTGTGGGACCTAAATCCTAATAAGATTGATCCCATCCAGTCGAAAACAGGTGCCGACGATTTTGTCGAGCCATGGCTAAGACACCAATGCTACCCAGTTCCATCCGGGGCGGGTAACGGTCACGACAGCCTGGTCCCTATGCTGTTTTTCACTTGCTGCTTTGGCATGACTCCATAGAAAAGCTCATCAATCAGTTTATCGGCCTTTGAATCCACCTTCCGTCCGCGCTACGGATAAAACCTATATTCCCAATTGGAATATTAGATAACTATTATTCACTAACTATTACGGGCTTTTAGTGCAATACTCATATTCCTGTTGAGAAATCATTTATTTAGGCTAATCACACCCTTAGTCCAGGTTGCCCACCACATTGACGCTGAATTCTTTGTGACCGGTACTTCTCGAGCGTGATTTGGCCGCAGACGATGACGTTATCCGCCCTGGCTTTCCGGGCCGCTTCTAAACTGAGGTCTTATGTTTAAAATTTTTACCACGCAGTGCAATCTGCTTTTAGTTCGTCTTATGCCATTTTTACGTTGGTGGCCACAGGTCAATCGCAAAACATTACAGGCCGATGCCCTTGCCGGGTTAACCGGAGCCGTGATTGTCTTGCCTCAAGGTGTCGCCTTCGCCACGATCGCCGGTCTGCCCCCGGAATACGGGTTGTACACCGCGATGGTCACCCCGGTGATTGCCGCCCTGTTCGGTTCGTCATACCACTTGATCTCGGGCCCGACCACGGCTATTTCGATCGTGGTATTTACCGCCATCAGTCAACATGTCCAACCGGGCACGAATGAATTTATATCTCTGACCTTAACCCTGACCTTTCTTGCCGGGGTTTATCAACTTGCCTTTGGTCTGGCACGACTCGGCGCGCTCGTTAACTTTGTTTCGCATACGGTGGTCATCGGCTTTACCGCAGGGGCGGCCATTCTCATTGCCACCAGTCAGATTAAACACGTGTTAGGCATCGCGATTCCAAAAGGGGAATCGTTTATCCATGTCTGGATCGATGTTTTTCATAAGGCCGGGGATATTAACGGATTTGTTGTGTTGATTGCGGTCAGCACGCTAGTCACAGCAATACTCACAAAAATACTATTACCGCGCTTACCGAATCTATTAATTGGTATGGTGGTTGGCAGTCTGGTTGCATTGATGCTTAGCGACAATACACAAGCCATCGCACTGGTGGGTCAAATCCCTGCTCAACTCCCCCCTCTATCGTCACCGGATTTTTCCCTGAGCACGCTTAAGATGTTGGCCCCGCAGGCGTTCGCCATCGCATTACTAGGATTGATTGAAGCGGTATCGATCAGTAAGTCAATTGCCACCAAATCAAACCAACGGATCAATGCCAGCCAGGAATTTTCCGGACAGGGATTATCGAATATCGTCGGCAGCTTTTTTTCAAGTTATGCCGGCTCAGGATCGTTTACCCGCTCCGGCATTAATTACAGCGCTGGGGCACAAACACCGATGTCGGCCATTTTTGCCGCGTTGTTTTTACTGTTGATTATCTTGCTCGTTGCACCGTTAACCGCTTACCTGCCGATTGCGGCAATGGGTGGAATTATTTTTATCGTTGCCTATAACCTGGTTGACTTCCATCATATTAAACAGATTATACGCTTCAGCCGTTCTGAAACGGCGATCCTGATCACCACGTTCCTGTCTACGCTTTTTCTTGAGCTCGAATTTGCAATCTATCTCGGTGTACTGCTGTCATTAGTGTTTTTCCTGGCCCGTACTTCCTCCCCGGAGATTCCGAACCTGACCCTGGATACAGATAAAACAACGGGTAAACGTAAACTCATCAACACCAGTAAGAAACCACTCGCCGAGTGCCCACAAATTAAAATCATTCGTATCGATATGTCGATTTATTTTGGTTCTATGAACCATATTCGGGATCGAATACAACGCATTGTCGAAAACGAAGGCATTAAACATATTCTTATTGTCGCATCACGAATAAATTTCATTGATCTAAGTGGCGCGGAAATGCTGGTCAATGAAAATAATCGTTTAAAAAAAATGGGCGGCGGAATTTACTTTACCGGTCTGAAGGCCTCTGTCTACGAATTTGCGGCAAAATCCTGTTTTATTATAAAAATTGGCAGCAATCAATTTTTCGACCATAAGTCCGAAGCGATTACATCAATCACTAAAAATCTCGAGCCGGATAATTGCATAAAATGTAACGCAAAAATATTTATTGAGTGTCCAAAATAAGTGGTCTGGAAGCAATGGTGTCAGACACCATTAAAAACTGAATCACATAACTTAAGTTATACGTTCCGCGACGATTTGAACAACGGCGCTTTCGCCTTGATGATACTGGCCTTCATCAAAATGACGTTCTGTTTCCTGGGCGAGAATAAAATTCAAACCGGCCAACTCACCTTCAAGTTCCGCTAAAGACATAGACATCTCTTTCTGATTAGCGGGTGGTCCACCGATGCCCGGCATTTCAAGATGCTTTGGAGTATAAGCCTCTAAAATTACGATACCCCCCGGTTTAAGCCCACTGACAACCTGTTGATGTACTTTTTTTCGTATTGCCGGTGGTAGATGGGCAGATATTGAAACGATAGCCTCCCAATAGGCGGGTTCAATATTAAAATTATCTAAATCCGCTTCGATGGTGGTAATCTCGACGCCCAGTTCTTTAGCGAGTTGTTTGGTTTTTTCCAAACCCTCAATCGACTGATCGACGGCGGTGACATCAAACCCCTTCGCGGCCAAGTAAGCGGAATTCCTGCCTTCGCCATCGGCCAGGCATAATACTCGTCCAGGTTTTATTCGATGATGCTCGGCAACTAAAAAGTCATTGGGCTTTTTACCGTAAGCAAATTCAGTGTCGGCATAACGTTCGTTCCAAAACTCTTTCATTTCACATCTGCTTCGATTGTTAATTGTTTAAACAATGGGTTCGTCATCATTGATTTCTAACCAACGTTATGACCGTCATAATCTCTGAAAGTTTTGAATAATAAATTTTTTTTCAAGTCGAAAAAAAAGGCGACCAATCGGTCGCCATTTGAAACACCTTTCAGGCCATCCTGCCCGCCATCATTATCCCGCAGTGTGCTCATTGCTGAGCGTTCCATACCGGCATCCTGCCGCTGCTTAAAATCCATGGTTCTTCCATATAAAGGCAATCCGGCCTTTGTCACAAATCCTTGTGAATATATCCTG
>CAMYMO010000035.1 GCA_947259425.1 uncultured Ectothiorhodospiraceae bacterium
ACCGATAACAAACCGACCGGTAGGATTAATAAAATATTTTGTATCTTCACTCAACCACTTGGCGGGCAGAACGGGTTTGATGATCTCATCCATCACTGCTTCCGTTAATGCTTTCTGCTCAATTTCAGGGTTGTGTTGGGTTGATAACACCACGGCATCAATGCCAACCGGGATGTTATCTTCGTATTTAAATGTAACCTGGCTTTTCGCATCAGGTCGTAACCAGGGTAATGTGCCGTTCTTACGAACTTCAGCCTGGCGTTTCACTAAGGCATGGGCATAGCTGATTGGCGCGGGCATTAAAACCTCAGTTTCGTTGCTGGCATAACCAAACATCAATCCCTGGTCGCCCGCCCCTTGTTCGTGATCACTGGATTCATCGACGCCCATCGCAATATCTGCGGATTGTTTGTCTATCGATGTTAATACTGCACAAGATTCGTAATCGAAACCCATCTCAGAACTGTTGTAGCCAATCTCTTTTACCGTTTGGCGAACGACGGCTTGCATGTCGACCCAGGCGCTGGTGGTGATTTCGCCGGATAGCACGACCATGCCGGTATTCACCATGGTTTCGCAAGCAACACGGGCTTTATTATCCTGTTCAAAAATGGCATCGAGTATTGCGTCCGAGATTTGATCGGCGACCTTATCCGGGTGACCTTCTGAAACAGATTCAGAGGTAAAGAGGTGTGAGTTTGACATCAGTTATGATCCTTAAAATTTGCCCAATATTGAGATTTTATCCCGTAAAGCACCGTATTCTATCCGGTTTGACTCATTATTGCAGCTGTTTGCGAGTTTGTGGTTCATCTTCATGATCAATATTATTAGTATCCGGCATGAAAAATAGCTTAATCTAGCAAACTGAATCTTATCAATCGTTTATAAAATCAGGAGAATAAACATGGTTAGTTTAGAAACCCCGGTGTGTGATTTTGACCTACCTATTGTTGATTTTGAATTACCGGGGGTGGATGGCAAGCTTTGGACACCGGCGAGTTGTCGAGGGGAAAAGGGCTTGTTGGTCATGTTCATTTGTAACCATTGCCCCTACGTTAAGGCGATTCGTGAACGAATCGTTCGCGATACGCGTGAGTTGCAACAGTATGGAATAAATAGCGTCGCGATAATGGCAAATGATCCAACGGCTTATGAGGAAGACTCATTCGAAAACATGCAGAAGATAGCAAAAGAATTTGATTTTCCTTTCCCGTATTTACTGGATGAATCACAACAGGTTGCCAAGGCCTACGGTGCAGTCTGTACACCTGATTTTTTCGGTTATAACGCCGATCTGCGTTTGCAATATCGGGGTCGATTGGATGAGAGTCGCAAGCAAACCGCAGCACCTGATGTGCGACGTGATCTGTTTGCGGCCATGAAACAGGTTGCTCAAACCGGACATGGACCCAAAGATCAGATTCCATCAATGGGCTGTTCGATAAAGTGGAAAGAATAATTTTCGAATTATTAAAACTAAATTTTTAATATCAAAATTAATTTTTAAAACTATCTAATTTACCATCCTGACCTATTGCGCTATTTAATAGAGAGGCGCAAAATCAGATTGCTTGTGGTAGCAACTGCAAGAGCACTTATTTGGCCTGTTATCGTGTTCAGGCCTCCAATTTATAAAATGTAATCAATTTTGAGTGACTGGCTTAGGCGTCTGTCTTGGCCGTCGTCACCCTTATTCTTTATGTATTTGGTTGTATTCCAGTTGGTACAAAGGTGCTTATCCGCAAGCCTAGGCCTGCTAAATTGCAATAATTAGGCTGGGGCCAGAATCGTTAGCGTGTGTACAGGTTCAGGTGAAGATAGGGGTAACAATATGAGTAATAAGGATATTTTTAAGTTCGATCTGCAGATTCCACATATTCTGGTACTAGCGCTGGAGTATGTCCGTGAGCGCAAAAAACAACCAAAACTGATCGAACCTAAAGAATTACCCGATCCTGACGTTGAACGTAAAAACGAGTGAAGTCATTGATTATAAAGAAGAAATATTATTTGTCTGACCATTATTCGGGTGCTGATAACTGAATCAATGTCTACATAAACAGAATTCTATTGCCTGTAGTAGGTAAAAAGTGGGAAAATCGCCCGCTCGATTGCGGACTGGGTCAAATAGCATCGATATTAGGCCTGATTTCAGGGCGGTGTCGCAGCTGCTATTTTCCGCTTTTTCGGGCCTGAAGAATGACGATATTAGGCCACGTAAGCGCCATCAGGGGATTTCCCGGCGAACAAATTTTATACCGTGCCACACAAAGGCGCGGACGGTTTCTTTTACAACTTATTAGGGGCTGAGCCATGACAGCAACAGCAAAACAGGAGCAAACTATGTCTTCTCGCAGAGAACTAGCCAACGCAGTACGTGCATTAAGTATGGATGCGGTTCAGAAAGCCAAATCAGGTCATCCTGGGGCACCCATGGGAATGGCGGATATCGCCGAAGTTTTGTGGAACGACCACTTAAAACATAACCCAACCAATCCAAACTGGTATGACCGAGATCGCTTTGTACTTTCGAATGGTCATGGCTCCATGCTGATTTATTCTTTATTGCACCTGACTGGTTATGAATTGTCGATGGACGATCTGAAAAACTTCCGTCAGTTGCATTCAAAGACTCCAGGCCACCCGGAATACGGTTATGCACCCGGTGTCGAAACCACTACTGGTCCACTCGGCCAGGGCATCACCAATGCGGTGGGTATGGCGATTGCGGAAAAGGCAATGGCGGGTCAATTCAACCAGAAAGGTCATGACATTGTTGATCACAACACCTATGTATTCCTGGGTGATGGTTGTTTGATGGAAGGTATCTCTCACGAATCCTGTTCACTGGCGGGCACCTTAGGTCTGGGCAAGCTGATCGCATTCTGGGATGACAACGGTATTTCTATCGACGGTCATGTGGATGGTTGGTTTACTGACGATACCCCTAAGCGTTTTGAGTCTTATGGTTGGCACGTGATTGCGGATGTTGATGGACATGATCCAGAGGCAATCCAAAAGGCGGTTGAAATGGCCAAGGCGATGACCGACAAGCCTACGATGATCTGCTGTAAGACAACCATCGGTTTCGGTTCTCCAAACAAGGCCGGTTCACACGCCTGTCACGGTGCGCCATTAGGCGATGAAGAAATCAATCTGACGAAAGCGGCATTGGGTTGGGACCATGGTCCTTTTGAAGTGCCGGCCAATGTTTATTCTGGTTGGGATGCAAAAGAATCCGGTGCCGCTGCAGAAAAGGCATGGGATGAGAAATTTGCGGCTTATAAAGCGGCTTACCCTGAACTCGCTGCTGAATTTGAACGTCGTATGGCCGGTGATTTGCCTGCTGATTGGGCGAAAAAATCAGCTGACTTTATCGCCAGCATTAATGCCGAAGCGAAAAGTCCAGCAACACGTCAAGCTTCATTAGCATCAATTGAAGCTTATTCACCCATGGCGCCAGAATTATTCGGTGGCTCTGCTGATCTGGGTTGTTCAAACTTAACGGAATGGTCTGGCTACAAGCCAATGGTTAATAATGTTGAAGCCAACTACGTGAACTATGGTGTACGTGAATTTGGTATGTCAGCGATCATGAACGGTATTGCCTTACACGGTGGCCTGATTCCATTTGGTGCGACCTTCTTGATGTTCTCTGAATATGCACGTAATGCGCTACGTATGGCGGCATTAATGAAGATTCAAAGTGTCTTCGTATTTACTCACGATTCAATTGGTCTGGGTGAAGACGGTCCGACTCACCAACCAGTCGAACAGATTCCGACCCTGCGTATGATTCCCAATATGTCAGTATGGCGTCCTTGTGATGCGGTTGAATCAGCCGTATGTTGGGCAAAGGCCATCGAGCGTAAAGATGGTCCAAGCTGTTTAATCTTCTCACGTCAAGGTCTGCCACATCAGCAACGCAACGATGCTCAGATTGCCAATATTGCTAAGGGTGGTTACATCCTTAAAGATTGTGACGGCGAACCGGATGCCGTGATTATTGCGACTGGTTCAGAAGTTGCGCTGGCAGTAGGTGCGGCAGAAGCCATGAGCGACAAGAAAATTCGTGTTGTCTCTATGCCATCTGTCGATACCTTCGAAGCCCAGGATGACGATTATCGTGATTCGGTTCTTTCTGACGCGCCAACGGTTGCCGTTGAAGCGGCCGTCACCGATGGCTGGTACAAGTATGCAGATGTCGTGGTCGGTATTGATCACTTTGGTGAATCAGCACCTGCGCCCGAACTGTTCAAAGAATTTGGCTTCACCGTTGAAAACGTTGTTGAAGCTGTAAACTTTGTTTTATAAGTTTTGGGATTTATAAATTTTTAGGTTTTGTAAGACTTTTTGATTAATACAATAATTTAGGAGAATTATCTATGACTATTAAAGTCGGGATTAACGGCTTTGGCCGCATCGGTCGCATGGTATTCCGTGCCGTTTATAACGAATTCAAAGATATTGAAATCGTTGGCATTAACGATCTATTAGACGCAGACTATCTTGCCTACATGCTTAAGTATGATTCAGTACACGGCCGTTTCGGTGGTGAAGTTTCATATAAAGAAGGCGCAATGATTGTTGACGGTAAGGAAATCCGTTTAACAGCAGAACGTGACCCAGCTGACCTTAAGTGGGGCGACGTTAAAGCAGACATCGTTATCGACTGTACCGGTTTCTTCCTAACACAAGAAACCTGTCAGAAGCACATCGATGCAGGTGCAGGTAAAGTTGTTCAATCTGCACCTTGTAAAGATGGTGGCCCAATGTTCGTATATGGTGTGAACCACAACGATTATAAAGGCGAAAAAATTGTTTCAGCGGCATCTTGTACGACTAACTGTCTGGCTCCAATAGCTAAAGTCTTAAACGACAAGTGGGGCATCAAGCGTGGTCTAATGACTACGGTTCACGCTGCAACTGCAACTCAGAAAACGGTAGACGGTCCTTCTATGAAAGATTGGCGTGGTGGTCGTGGTATTCTGGAAAACATCATCCCATCTTCAACGGGGGCAGCAAAGGCTGTAGGTGTTGTACTTCCAGAATTAAATGGCAAATTGACAGGTATGGCATTCCGCGTACCGACTTCTGACGTATCTGTTGTTGACTTAACTGT
>CAMYMO010000036.1 GCA_947259425.1 uncultured Ectothiorhodospiraceae bacterium
GGGTAGTTAGGCACACCTTCAAAGGAAATGGTCGTACTGCCATTGGCGAGCGGACCATAAATCAAATAAGTATGACCGGTTATCCAACCAACATCGGCGGTACACCAATAGATATCACCTTCTTGTAAATCAAAGGTATATTTTGTAGTCATGGTGGCAAAAAGAATATAACCACCGGTTGTATGTAACACGCCTTTTGGTTTACCCGTTGAACCCGATGTGTAGAGAATAAACATCGGATCTTCGGCATCCATTTTTTCGGGTTCACAATCGGCTGAAGCCTCAGCGATTAAATCGTGATACCAAACATCATGTTTATCATTCCAATTAATATCACCACCAGTGCGTTTTACCGTTAACACAGTATGCACATTGGGACAGCCCGCGACGGCTTTGTCGGTATTGGCTTTAAGTGGGATCGCTTTACCACCGCGTACTCCTTCATCAGCAGTAATAACAACACGGCAATCCGAATCCAGGATGCGGTCTTTTAACGACTCAGGAGAGAAGCCGCCGAACACAACCGAATGTACCGCGCCGATCCGCGTGCAGGCCAGCATCGCATAGGCGGCTTCCGGGATCATCGGCATATAAATACAGACTCGATCGCCTTTTTTGACGCCTCGTTTTTTTAATGCATTGGCCAGTTTGCAAACATGCTCATGTAATTGAGAATAAGTAATGTTTTGACTGTCGTTAGGGTCATCACCTTCCCAAATGATCGCGGTTTGATTGCCGCGCTCTTTTAGATGGCGATCGATGCAGTTGTATGAGACATTGAGTTGAGCACCTTCAAACCATTTTATATGTAAGTTGCTTTTGTCGTAGCTCCAATCTGTAACGGTTTCCCATTTTTTATCCCAACTAATAAATTGTTCGGCCTGTTCAGCCCAAAACCCATCCGGATCCGCTATCGAACGTTGGTACATTTGTTGATACTGCTCGGCGGTGATATTGGTTTTGCTGGCAAACTCAGCGGGGACATCGTAAATTTTATCTGACATCGGAATGCTCCTGTCCTAAGTCGTTATAATTATTAGAGTGTGTAATTCGGTAAAACGATATTATGCTCAAAATTGTCACTAGGTGCCATCTTCTCGCGTCTTTCTTATTATTTGCAATCAATATGACCATTTGCTTATTTAGCCAGGTGTATTTTTGTCAACAGAATCATCTAGATAAACTAAGGAAATATCAATTTTCCGATCCTCAGTGGTCAGGCCTGAAATTTGCATTGGTAATGAATAGGTCATGTCGATTGGATTAAAAATGTTCTATTCAAATAATGAAGCGGTTAATGGCGATGCTCAACAGGTCGAAGAAGCAGCGGCGATATTGAATGTGTCAGAATTTAGACTCTTCGAACTGGCGTACCAGGACTGGTTTGGTGAGTTAGCGAAACAGACCAAGCTTGAATCAGCTTATATGCCTTATGTAACCTGTGGAACGGTACCGTGTTGGTTAAGACATTTTTCGCGTAAGACATTACAACTATGTGATGAGGCGGGATTATTTTTGCCGAAGTTATCCGCTAAAGCAAACACGGTAGGGTTTGCATTGAAATCGATTGAAGTCTGGAGTTTCATACTATTTCTAACAGTTATCGCGATGATGGTTAATTAAATTAATGGATTGATTTAAATATTAATCTTCAATTTGACGTCGTGCCAATTCAATTGAGTGAATATATCGCTGGATGGTCGCCCCAAATGACATGCCGATGCCGACAAATTCACAACCAATACGCCGTCCGGCACTTGGTTTAGTTCTATCCGCCGGGAAAGAATTCTGTATTCTGAGGTTGACCTTGTCATGCCCATGATCGGGTAATTCTAATTTACAGCCGCTGAGGATTAATCCTACTTCAAAATCAAGATCCTGGTATTCGTCATGTAATGATAAGCCACCCGCACTGATGTCAAATAACTTGTATTTCCGATAACTACCATCAACTTGTTTTACTTCGCAGTAAGCGGGGACGCCGAGTGGAATACGTACGCGAAAAAATTCTCGTCGTTGTATCCACAATAAACTCGAAGGGATGGGGATAGCAAATACGGGTTCATCTTGAAGTTTTGCTTTTGTGATTGAGTCGGCATCAAATTGCACGGTAATACCATCGAGTTCGGTTTTGAAAAAAATTCGGTCTGCATTTAATAACTGGAGGTTCATGGCTTCGCTGGCACCATAATCCAACGCTACCAGGTCCATATCTTTCAATACATCAAGCACCACGGTATTGATTGACTGAGCGCCATTATTAAATGTCGCGGTTACCATACAGTGGTGCTTGACCAATTGCTTTAATTTGGCAATGACCCCTGTTTTATTTTCGACAAGATAATTTTCCTGATTTTCAGCGCTGTCCTGACGGCCAGGTTGGGTTGGTTTGGAATTTTCCATTTTTCGCGTATGCCGTTTTTATTCAGTCTTATACTCTTAATAGGTATCGGCCAAAATGGCGATTTTCTTCAGTTCCAGACCTCGAATCGGTAAGCGAATTCAGTGGTAAATTATTCCCGTAAACTAGCTTGTTTCAATCGACTCTGATGTTGGGATCTTGCTGAGTTGCCAATGTTCGATTGCCCATTCCCATAGTCGCTCGACGGATTCAAATTGTAGTTCGGGAGGCGGGGATTGCCCTAAAAATGTCAGTGCTTTATAAATTGACTGTACGGCATCTTGTAGCTGAATGGCTTCGGCAAAGGTTTGTTTGCTCAATTTCTCACCGCTCGAGTTGACCGCGACTGGATGATGGGCGTATTCCGGACTGGAATAGCCGAGGGCTTGTTGAATAAAAATTTGCCGGGGTGTTGAGTCGAGCAGGTCGTAACCTCGAACGACTTCGGTTATTCCTTGTAAGGCATCATCGACCGCAACGGCGAGTTGATAACTAAACAGCCCATCCGCCCGTTTTAAGACAAAATCGCCTACTTCATGATCGAGGCGACAATTTACGCCCCCCTGGATATGATCGATAAAGACGATATTGCTGGATTCAGTACGAATTCGCCAACTGGTGGTTGACGGCGGTGTCGTTGCCAGGCCATTTCGACAGGTTCCCGGGTAAATTCCATATGGATTTACTTTGGCAATGTCTTTGCGGCTGCAAATGCACGGGTAAATTAATTGCTGTTCTTGTAATTGCTCGAGTGCAGCCTGGTAATACGCGATACGTTCATGTTGAAAGCTGACCGGGCCGTCCCAACAGAATCCGAATACTTCAAGCTGATGTATTATATTATCGCTGGCACCGGCCACCTCCCTTGGGCGGTCAATGTCTTCGATTCGCAGCAACCATTCACCATTATGTGCTTTGGCCTGGCAATAGCTGGCGACCGCTGCGATGAGCGATCCAAAATGCAATGCACCGGTTGGAGAGGGCGCAAAGCGGCCACGATAAGTTTTGCCGTTATTCGCCATGTTAATTGCTCTTAGTCAAACCAACCTGTAAAACGGTCAGGTGACTCACGGGGTAATTGATACTGGTTCACCGGATGATCTGGATCTGCATAACCTAAAGACATGCCGCAGATTAATAAATTCTGATCCTCCATGTTGAGTATTTTTCGTACGATATTGGGGTATTCCGCTAACGAGGCTTGCGGACAAGTGCTTAATCCTTTTGCGGTTGCGGCGATCATGACAGACTGGATAAACATCCCCATGTCGACCCATGAGCCTTTGTTAAGTGACTGATTAATAAAAAATAAAATACCAACCGGTGCACCAAAGAAACGGTAGTTGTTTTCCCAGGCCTGTTGTTTGCTTTCACGGTCTTTACGCTGAATTCCAAGTGCTTTATAGAGTGCTCGACCACACTCAATCCGACGGCTGTTATAAGGCTCCTGCCAGTCTGTTGGGTAATACTCATAATCCGGAATAGATATCTCATCCGCTCTTCTCGCAGCAATCAGGGCCTCTGTAATCGCCATTTTCGTCTGTCCCTCAAGCACGGCGACATGCCAGGGTTGGCTGTTCACACCGGATGGCGCCTGGCTCGCGCAGGTTAATATTTGTTCGATATCCTGGCGTTTAACGGGCTGCTCGGTATAAGCACGAATTGATTTTCGGTGCTTGATGGCCTCAATCGTCTCCATCGAAAACTCCTTTTTATTTGGAAGATCATAAGAATAACTAAAGTTACTGAGTCATATTGCCGAAAATTTGCATGATCCGACGAATAATTATTCAAATTTATATAAAAATTCAGGAAGTAGCATGACACATCACGATAAAGTCGTCATTCAAGGCATCAAAGAAGATGGCAGTAAATTACGTCCAAGTGATTGGATTGAAAGGATTTCTTCTACACTGGCCAGTTTTGGTCATGACCAGAGGTTGCAGTATTCAACGAGTGTAAAACCCTGCATGATTGAGGGACAAAAATGCCTGGTGGTGGCAAGGTGCCTGGAGGAGACGCATCCTGATGTGTATCAGTTTGTGATGGCCTTTGCGACCAGTAATAATCTAAAGATTCAGGCCGATCGGCGACAGGGCGAGCGTGCTTTGCCGTGCCCTGTGCCGACGACTGAGGGGTAATTTATTAGCGCTGGCGTTCTCTGATTTCGTCGAGGCTTTTGCAGTCGATACACAGCGTCGCGGTCGGTCGAGCTTCAAGCCGACGTACCCCAATCTCGATACCACATTCCTCACAATAGCCGTATTCATTGTTTTCCAGCATTTCGATGGATTCATCGATCTTCTTAATCAATTTACGCTCACGGTCACGGGTGCGTAACTCCATGGTAAATTCGGATTCTTGAGTCGCTCTATCATTTGGATCGGGGAAGTTTGCTGCCTCATCTTTCATATGAGACACGGTACGATCCACTTCTTCCATCAACTCTTGTTTCCATGACAATAAAAGCTCAAGGAAATGCTTGGATTGGTCCTCATTCATATAGTCTTCATCCACTTTTTCCTGATAAGGGATAAAGTCTCCGAAATCTGAAGAGGATTTTTTAGAACCTGATTTTTTAGTGGTTTTACTGCTTTTGGTCGTCTTTTTCGCCACTTTTTTCTTCGCAGCCGGTTTTTTAGCGACCGCCTTCTTTTTTGCAGCCTTTTTGACCACTTTTTTCTTGGCTACCGTCTTTTTCTTAGCAACCGTC